>JBDLIK010000570.1:0-3036 GCA_039714895.1 Myxococcota bacterium
TGCGAATGCCGGTGCCCTTCTTCCCCCAGTTTCCAGTCAGCGCGAGGAGCAGGCACATGGCGCGCTCCATCAGATCGCCGTGGTACGACTTGCCCGTCGTCCAGCCCAGCAGGATCCGGGTGCGCGATCGTGCGGCCTTGCGCGCCAGCTGGCGGATCACTTCCGGGTTGGCGCCGCAGATGGACGAGGCGTCCTCGGGCGCGTAGTCCGCCAGGCGGCGGCGGAGGCGCACGAAGGCCGGCTCCACCTCCACTTCGCGGCCCTCGCGGAGCGTGGCGCGGTAGCGGCCCTCCAGCGCCGGCTCGAGTGCGCCCAGGTCGAGGGTTCCGGGGGCCTCGACGATCCGGCCACCGACGCTGTCGAAAAGATGGAAGACCGCTTCGGAGCCACCCTCGCGGACGTCGCACTGACGCAGGAAGCGGCCGTTGTCGCAGCGCACGAGCAGGGCGAGGTCGGTCTGCTCGCGTACGAAGGCCTCATCCACCAGCCCCTCGTCGACGATGACGCGACACATGGAGAGAGCCAGGGCTGCGTCGGAGCCGATCTGGACGGGTACGAAATGGTCGCAGTGCATCGCCGAGGGGCTGTAGTCGGGAGCGATGAGCGCGACCTCGCTGCCGTTGTAGCGGGCCTCGCAGATGTAGTGGAACCAGGGGATGGCGCTGTAGGCCGGATTGTTCGCCCAGATGAGGAGCAGCTCCGAGTGGAACCAGTCATCGCTGCTGGGGGCCGGGTCGAAGCGGCCGAAGGTGGCGTAGAGGCCCGGATTGAAGTCGTTGATCTCCGACTGCACGTCGGTCGTCGTCGCGCCGATCCGGTTGAGGACGCCCCCGGCCAGGACCATGCTCTGGGTCCCGCCCTCGCCCGGCGTGCCGATGCGCACGATGCTCTCGGCGCCCGACTCTCCGATGGCGTCCAGCATGGCGTCGGCGATGTCCGTCATGGCCGCGTCCCAGGAGACCGGCTCGAAGCGGCCCTCTCCGCGCTCCCCCACCCGCCGCAGGGGATGCAGCACGCGCTCCTTTCCGTAGAGCATCCGGCTCCAGCTGGCTCCCTTCTGGCAGCCCGCCGGGTTCATGTCGGGGACGCCCGCTTCGACGGGCTCGAAGCCGGCCGCCGGCTCCTCGAAGGCGACGCGCCCGTCGCGCACGTAGACGCGGTAGGGGCAGTTGCTCGGGTAGCAGTCGACGCAGTGGCAGCCCCACGCCATGCGGTCCCACTTCCACTTGTCGCGGTACGCGTCCGCCCAGGCCCCCGAGGTCCGGGCGCTCATTCTGCGGACGGCCGCACGGGGCGTACGTCCTCGTGGCGGGTCGCGTGATGGCTCATGGACGGTCCCTTCTCGTGGATTCCGGGCAGCACGGGTGGCCGAGAAGGTGGAAGGGGCGGGGCGGAGCCGGTATGACGGCGGTCAGGGCTGCCGGGTAGGCGCCAGACGGGGAAATCACGAAGAATTCGTCCCCGCATGACCACGGTCATACGCCCCCAGCCCGATTCTGCGCCTGAATCTGAACTCAACGTCGGATTCGAGCGAGAACCGCCCGTGCCACGGCCCAGTTGCAGGAGCTCGAGGGGCCGGCGGGCGAGGGAGGACGTGACCGTGGCCGGAACGCGCGGAGCCTGGGCGGACGCCTATCGCGAGAAGTGGACCTGGGACAAGGTGACCTGGGGCAGCCATGCGGTGGACTGCTACCCGGGCGGCTGTCCGTGGCGCGTGTTCAGCAAGGACGGGAAGATCGTCCGCGAGGAGCAGGCCGGCACCTTCGCGCCGGTGGAGCCCGGCATTCCCGACATGAACCCCATGGGCTGCCAGAAGGGTGCCTGCTGGAGCCACTGCCACTACTCGCAGGACCGGGTCACCCATCCGCTCAAGCGCGTGGGCGAGCGGGGCGAAGGCAAGTTCGAGCCGATCTCGTGGGAGCAGGCGCTCCTCGAGATCGCCGACGGGATGCTCGACGCCATCGAAGACCAGGGCGCGGCGTCGATCATCAACCTGTTCACGCCGGAGCCCGGCGCCGCCCCGGCGCGCCTCTTCTCCGACGTGCTGGGCCTGCCCACCACCGACGGCAATGCAGAGTTCCAGGACTTCAGTCCCGGATGGCACCTCACCTGGGGCCTCTACAACCCCACCGCCAGCATGGACGACTGGTTCCTCGCCGACCTCACCCTGATCTGGCATGCGAACCCGGTCTACACGAACATCCACTGGTACCACTACGTCGCCGAGTCCCGCTACAACGGTGGCGAGGTGGTGACCCTCTCGCCGGACTACAGCCCGTCCGCGATCCACGCCGACCACCACCAGCCGGTGCGCATCGGCACCGACGCCGCCCTCGCCCTGGCCATGTGCCAGGTGATCATCGAGGCGGGTCTCTACAAGAAGCAGTTCGTCCAGGAGCAGACCGACCTGCCCCTGCTGGTGCGCTGTGACAACGGTCGCTTCCTGCGCGGCTCCGACATCCTGGAGGGCGATCGGGACGACCAGTTCTTCTGGTGGGACGCATCCAAGGGCGTGCTGACGGTGGCGCCCCGTCACACCCTCGCCCTGGGCGGGGTCGACCCCGCCCTCGAAGGTCGCTTCGAGGTGACGCTGAAGGACCTCTCCACCGTCGAGGTGGAACCCGTCTTCTCCCTGCTGAAGCGGCACCTGGAGGACTACACACCCGAGAGGGCCGGGAAGATCTGCGAGATCCATCCCGACAACATTCGCAAGCTGGCCCGCAAGGTGGCCACCCGGAAGACCAAGATCTTCATCGGCTGGAACTCGGGCAAGTACTACCACGGCGACCTGATGGAACGCGCCATGGCGCTGCTCCTCGGCCTCACCGGCAACTGGGGCAAGAAGGGCACCGGCACCCGCTCGTGGGCGGTTTCGGGCATGGACGGCGAGATCTTCCTCCCGGAAAAGGAGGGGCCGGGCCAGGAGGCGGCCCAGAAGCTGATCTCGGGCATGATCGCCATGCGACGGCTCATCGGCGCCGACGATCCGACGCTCACTGCCGAGATGATCAACAACCGGATGATGAAGCTGGCCGC
>JBDLIK010000571.1:0-3036 GCA_039714895.1 Myxococcota bacterium
CCGACGAGAATAACAGCGCTCGAGCGCCGCCTTCGAGGCGAGCCAGGAGCGCCTCGGCGGTGTCATAGGTGGGGTTGCGGTCGCGCGAGTAGCTGTGCCCGCCCGGGTAGCTCCCGTCGGGCGCTCGCTGGTAGGTCGCCGAGGGATGGATCGGCGGCACCAGCGCGCGGGTGGTGGGCTCGACCTCTCCCAGCGCCTGGGCGGCCAGCGTCGCCGGGGAGAGCGGCCGCGGATCAGCCACGGGAGCTCGCGCTCAACCGGCGTCCTCCGCCCCCAGCCGCTTCGGGAAGGTCAGCACGAACTCGGCACCCTTGCCCGGGCCTCCGCTCACCTCGATGGTGCCACCGTGGGCCTCGACGATCTTGCGGGTGATGGCGAGGCCGAGCCCGGTGCCGCCCTTCTTCGCGGTGTGGAAGGGGCTCCAGATGCGGGTCAGGGCCTCGTCCTCGATCCCCGGACCGTTGTCGCGCACCCGGAGCCACACCTCGGTGCCCGCCAGGTTGTCCCCGGTCTGCAGCTGGATGCGCGGATTCGGCGTCCCCGACTCCTGCAGGGCATCGAGGGCGTTGCCCACGAGGTTCAGGATCACCCGGCGCAGCTTCTCGGGGTCGCCGGTCATGAGGCCCTCGGAGTCGACGTCCCGCTGGATCTCGACCCCCGCCTGGCTGGTGCGCTCGGACAACGCGGCAAGAGCGTCGTCGACAACCGCCGCCATCCGCACCTCCTGGAGGCTGACCTCCTCGTCACGAGCAAAGCGCAGCAGGTGGGAGACCGAGCGCTCGACGCGCTCGAGCTCGTCGAGGGCGACGCGCGCGTACTCGACGTTCTCGTTCGAGGCAGGATCCTCGCCCATCTGCTGCACGAGGCTCTTGGCGGCGGTGATGGGATTGCGGATCTCGTGGGCGATGGAGGCAGTGAGCTCCTGCATGGCCCGCGCGTGGCCCTGCTCCGCGGCCCGCCGCGCCGAGATCGCGCCGCTGGTGCGGTCGAGCTCTTCCTCGATCCACTGGCGCCGGAAGCGCTCCCCCCAGGCCGCGGCCACCAGGCCCGCGGCGAGAGCCAGCAGCGAGACGGCGGTGACCGACCAGACTCCGGTCCAGAAGCTCGCGTCCGAGAGCCATGCGATCCAGGAGAAGCCGAGCCCCAGGGAGCCGAAGATGAACGCCGAACGCAGGTTCTCTACGCGCCGCTCGGCGCGGCGTAGCGCGGCACGCACGGGGTCTCCCCCGCCTGCGACCTCCTCCTCCCGGAACGCTGCCCGGGTCCGGAGGTCGAGGAGGCCCCACAGCACCGAGACGTGCTCTTCCCCGGCTTCCCCCCGGCGGATCTCGAGCAGACCCCAGAGCAGGCTGAACTTGTCGCTGTCGCTGCGCCGGGGCGGAGCGCCCTCCTTGGGGGGGTTGGGGGGACGGCGCGGGGAGCGGCCCCGCGAGACGACCCGGTCGATCTCGTGGCTGGCCTGGGAGAGGGCCTGGCCCACGGCGGTCCCCACCCGCTCGCCCACCTCGGGCAGGCCCGCGTTGGCGAGCGCGCGTTCGACGCGCTGCTCGAGACGGACGGGCTTCGCCCGCCGCCGTCGGCGGCGCCCCGGGCGATCTTCACGGTCCGAACGAGGCGCCATGGCGCTCTCCTCCGCGGATGCGGCTCCAGTGTACTCGAAGGGCAGGAAAGCAAGGCACGTGCCGTCCCGGGATGGCAGGAGACGACCGCCCACGGGACGACTGCAGTCGGCGGGCTGCGGGTGGCGCAGCAGAGGGACTGCGTCCGGGCGCCGCCGGGCATCTCGCATTCTCTCCCGGGCTGTGATGGAATACGCCGCCAGAGGCACCCATGGGTCCACTCAGCGCCGACGAGCTCCTCACCACCACCCGGTCGGTCCGCAAGCGGCTGGATCTCTCACGGCCCGTGGAGCCCGAGCTGATCGAGCGCTGCATCGAGATCGCCCTCCAGGCGCCAACGGGGTCCAACCAGCAGGGCTGGCAGTTCCTGGTGGTGACAGACGCCGAGAAGCGCCGTGCCCTGGCCGGGCTCTACAAGAAGGCCTTCGACGCCTACGCGGTGAACAATCGACCCGGGTATCCGGAAGGGGATCCCCGGGCGGCGCAGTACCCGCGGGTGCTGGACTCGGCCCGCTACCTGGCGGACCACCTCCACCAGGTTCCGGTCCACGTGATCCCCTGCGTGGAGGGGCGGGTCGAGAATGCCGGGGTGATCGGCCAGGCCTCGGTGTACGGCTCGATCCTGCCCGCCGCCTGGTCGTTCATGCTGGCGGCTCGGGCGCGCGGTCTCGGCTCCGCCTGGACGACGCTCCACCTCATCTTCGAGAAGGACGCCGCCAGGATCCTGGACGTGCCGGATTCCGTGACCCAGACCGCTCTGCTGCCCGTGGCCTACTTCACGGGCAAGGGCTTCAAGCCTGCCAAGCGGCTTCCCGCTCGCGACCTCACCCACTGGAACACCTGGGGAGAGCGGCGCTAGCCCACCCGCGATGGCTGCCCGGCTGGAACACCCCGCGGAGCACGCGCACGTCGCGCTGGTCACCATCGACCGCCCGGAGCAGGCAAACTCCCTCGACCCGCCGAGCCTTCTCGCACTGGCGGACGCCTGGCGCCGCATCGCCTCCGACCCCGAGATCCGCTGTGCCGTGCTGACCGGCGCGGGGGAGCGGGTCTTCTGTTCTGGCATGGACATGAAGACCACGATCCCGGCCTCCCAGCGCCTGGCCGCCGGCGAGCAGCTGGACCCCGAGGTCTTCGAGGGACTGCGCAGCGTCTCCACCGCGCTGCTGGCAGGCTTCGATCTGGGGACGCCGCTGGTGTGCGCCATCAACGGCCATGCTCGGGCCGGAGGCTTCGACCTGATGCTGGCGTCGGAGATCCGCCTCTGCGTCCCCTCGGCGACGTTCGCCCTGGAGGAGGTCGCACTCGGCCTCTACCCCACGGGCAATTCCACCGTGCTGCTGCCCCGCCAGATCCCCTGGGTGCACGCCCACGAGCTGCTGCTGACGGCTCGACCCATCGATGCCGAACACGCCGC
>JBDLIK010000572.1:0-3034 GCA_039714895.1 Myxococcota bacterium
ATGCGAGGCTCACGCTCGCGGCGCACGCCGGGGCCATCCAGGCCCACCCGGAGTGGGGCGTCCTGACCGTCGAGGGCCACTGCGACGAGCGGGGCAGCTACGAGTACAACCTCGCGCTTGGCAAGAGCCGAGCGGAGGTCGTGAAGCGCTTCCTGATCGAGCAGGGTGTTCCGGCCTCGCGCCTCACCACCGTGAGCTTCGGCGAGTCGAAGCCCATCACGATGGGGCACGACGAGCTGGCGTGGCGGCAGAACCGGCGCTCCGAGCTCCAGCCCGAGGCGCGGACCGCTTCGCTGCGCCCGTAGACTCGAAGGCCCAGCGCTCGGCGCCGAGCTGTGCGGCGAAGCGCTCGACCGCCGCCTCGAGGCGACGGTTGCGGGCCCTGGTGGGAGCCACGTCCGGCTCCCACCAGGGCCCCCGCACCACCAGCTCCCCCCGGTCGCGGTGGAGCTTGGGATCGACGCGCCCGACCAGGCGCTCTCCTTCCAGGATCGGCAGCACGTAGTAGCCGTAGCGGCGCTTCCTGGCCGGCACGAAGGCCTCGAATCGGTAGTCGAAGCCGAACAGCCGCAGGGTGCGCTCGCGATCGCGGATCACCGGCTCGAAGGGGGAGAGCAGGCGCATGCGCCGGGGCGCCGGAGCCAGGCGAGCCAGCCTGCGCCGCCAGCCCGAGAGGGCGTAGGCCAGCCGGGGCGCCGCCCCGTCCACGGACTCCACCTCCACCTCCACCGCCTCACCCTGGGACACCGCGGCCTCGAGCCAGGCCGCCGTCTCCTGCGAGGTCACCGCGAGCAGCTGCCGCGCGACCTCCACGGGCGTCGCCATCCCCAGGCGCGAGAGTGCAAATCGACAGGCCCAGGCCGCGTGCTCCTCCTCGCTGGGGGTCGCTAGATCTTCCAGTTCGGGCAGCACCCGCTTGGAGAGGTCGTAGACCTTCTGGAAGCCCTGGCGCCGGGCGATGGCCAGCTCTCCGGTGCGCCACAGCACCTCGAGCGCCATCTTGGCGGGCTTCCAGCGCCACCAGCCTCCGGATCGCTTCCCATCCGACTCGAAGTCCTGGCTGCGAAGCCCCCCCTCCCGGGCGATGCGCGCCCGTACGGCATCGAGGGTGCGGTCCGGATGGCTCCCCAGCCGCTGCGACCAGCGTGGCCACCACTCGCCGCGGATGCGCCGCCGCCAGCGCTCGAAGCGCACCGTCCACCAGGGAAGAAGGCCACGCGGAATCACCGCGGCATCGTGGGTCCAATGCTCGAAGAGGCGGCGATCGTCCTCCAGCAGCCGCCGCAGGGTCTCCGGACGATAGCCCTCGAAACGCGTCATCAGGATGTGGTGATGGGCGCGCTCTACCACGTTGATGGTGTCCACTTGCACGAAGCCCATGCGCTCGATGGCGCGCTGCACCGCAGCAGGACCGGCGGGGGCGCTGGGGTCGGCCAGGAGCCCGTGGGTGGACAGCAGCAGCCGCCGTGCCTCGCGGGCCGACACGCGGGGCACGGAGCGTCGGCTGGACCTGGCCGTCATCGCGTCCGGGCATCTTACCCGACGGAGGAGGCCGGTGTAGACTCAGGCGAGCCGCACGGAGGATCCCATGAAGGCAGCCGTCTTCCAGAAGCCCAACGAGCCCCTCACCCTCGAAGAGGTGGACCACATCGAGCCGCGCGCCGGCGAGGTGCTGGTGCGCACCGTCGTCAGCGGCGTGTGCCACTCGGACCTGCACTTCGTGGACGGCCTGTGGGGTCTGCCGATGCCGACGGTGCTCGGCCACGAGGCCTCCGGGGTCGTCGAGCGGGTCGGCGACGGCGTCAGCTACGTCCAGCCCGGTGACCGGGTGATCATGTCCTTCAAGCCCTTCTGTGGGAAGTGCCGCTACTGCCTGAGCGGCCGGCCGTACCTCTGCAACGACGTGAGCCTCGGCGTCGCATCCACCCAGCGGCTCAGCTGGAAGGGCAAGCCCCTGCTCCAGTTTGCGAGCGTGGGCTCCTTCTCCGAGTACATGGTGACGACGGAGACCGGGGTGGTGAAGATTCCGGAGGAGATGCCCATGGCCGAGGCAGCGCTCATCGGCTGCGGGGTCATGACCGGCGTCGGCGCCGCACTCTACACGGCGCGAGTGCCCGGCGGCGCCACCACCGCGGTGATCGGCTGCGGCGGAGTAGGGCTCAACGTCATCCAGGGCTGCCGCCTGGCAGGGGCCAGCCGCATCATCGCCATCGACGTGATCGACGACAAGCTGGAGATGGCGAAGCACTTCGGCGCGACCGACACCGTGAATGCAAGCGACGTGGACGCCGTGGCGGCCGTGAAGGAGCTCACCCAAGGCCCTGGGGTGGAGTACGCCTTCGAGGCCATCGGCCGGGTGGAGGCCGCCACCCAGGCCTTCAACATGCTGGCCGCTGGCGGTACTGCCGTGGTGGTGGGCATGATGCCCCAGAGATCGAAGATCACGGTCTCGGGGCCGGGCTTCCTGGCCGCCAAGAGACTGGTCGGCTGCGTGTACGGCAGCACGATCTTCCGGGAGCACATGCCCAAGCTCGTGGATCTCTTCCTCCAAGGCCGGCTGGATCTCTCGGCGCTGGTGAGCGAGCGTCTCCGGCTCGACGACGTGAACCACGCCTTCGCGCTCATGAAGGAGGGCAAGGTCGCCCGCTCGGTGCTGGAGATCTCCAGCGTCTGAGCCAGGAGCCTGATTCCGAGACCGTGGGTGCCGGGCCCGTGGCGAAAGGAGTGAACGTGGACGTTGGCATCCTGCTGATCTTCCAGAACTACCTGGGCCGCGGCACGGACGAAGACATGGTGCGGGCCGAGATGCGGGTGGCAGAGCTCGCGGAGCCCCTGGGCTTCGACAAGATCTGGGCCGTCGAGCACCACTTCACCGACTACGCCGCCTGTCCAGACAACGTGCAGTTCCTGAGCTGGCTCGCGGGGCGCACGAGCCACATCCAGCTGGCGACGGGTGCCGTGATCGTGCCGTGGAACCAGCCGCTCCGGGTGGCCGAGAAAATGGCGCTGCTCGACCACCTCTCGGACGGCCGCG
>JBDLIK010000573.1:0-3014 GCA_039714895.1 Myxococcota bacterium
TGGCGATGTCGTCCTCCCGCCGCGCGGTGGCGATCACCAGGATGCGGCGCGCGAGGGGCATAGGAGAAAAAGGCTGCGTTCTCGGTACGGCCGATAAGTAGACGTTCGGTCAATTCGGCACCGAGCGAGGGGATGAAGCCCCGTACCGGGAACATCGGCTCTTCGCGACACGCTGATGTGATCCCGTTCACCCTGGGAAGCTGCGTGCAGCTGGTGGAGGCCCTCCGACTGAAACTCCGGGCGCGTTCCACCACCGCCGGTGACTCCCCATGGGACGCGATCGGGCTGGAACAGCGCGCGGGAGCCGCAGATGGATGTGCGCTCATCATGTCTTGTCACACCGAACCATGTCGGTTCGCGTCGATTTTGACAGGGGGTGAGCGTTGTCACAGGCCCACGTGGCTGCCGATAGCCTGTTTGAATTGCCTTCGGGGGGAGTGTCTTATGAAGCCGGTTGCGCGTTCCTTTCGCGTAGCGTCTGCTGCCGTGGCTCTCGGGTCGATGCTGGGGGCTGGTGTGGCAGAGGTCAAGCCCGAGGACGGACCGATAGTCAACCAGTGGTGCACCGCAAACGGGGGCGACCCGCCCGAGCCCTTCACGATTGCAGCCTCTGCCACGATCTCACGGATCTCGGCAAGACTGCGCCGAACAAGACCGAGTTCGAGCGGGGCGAGCAGACCGGGGCTCAGCGCCTTGACCCACAACTTGGTCCGCCAGTTCCAGATGCAGACCGGCGCCGCACGCCGCCCCAACGGCCGCAAACGCACCTATCGCGTAGTGTCCCAATACTCGATCGCCATCCTCCATCAACGATTCCAGGAGCCTAGCCCGCCGCGCCCAACCCTCCGGATCACCCGATCTCGCGTAGTATGGGACGCATGGCATCGAACTCCTGGAATGCCGCTGCCCACGCAGTCTTGATGATGCTGGCCGGCTGGATTCATCGCGAGCAGGAAGCGGTCGTCGCGTACCAGAAGGAGGAGATTCGAGCGCTACGGGAGATGATCGGGGGGAAACGGCTGCGCTTCACCGATGCACAACGACGCAGGCTAGCCCTGAAGGCACGCCCCCTCTCCCACACCAAGCTTCGGGAGATCGGCTCGCTCGTCACCCCAGACACGCTGACCCGGTGGTTCCGCAAGTACGCGGGCGCCAAGTACGACAGCCACGCCAAACGCGGCCCGGGGCGTCCGCCGAAGCCGCAACATATTCGACACGTCGTCGTCAGGTTGGCCCAAGAAAACGTGGGCTGGGGCTACACGAGAATCCGGGACGTGATGCGCCTGCTCGGCCACGAGATCGGCCGGACGACCGTCCAGCGCATCCTGGATGAAGACGGCATCGTGCCTGCGCCGGAGCGGCGCAAGCACCTGCCGTGGGCGACCTTTCTAAAGGCACACTGGGGCGCCATCGCGGCGATGGACTTCTTCAAGGTGGAGGTGCTGTCCCTTCGCGGAGCGGTGCGGTACGCAGTGCTCGTCGTGATGGACCTCCAGAGCCGGCGGGTACAGATCGCAGGCATCGTCCAGGAGCCCTACGAAGGCTGGATGTTCCAGGTCTTGCGCAACCTGACCGACGGTGTGGACGGGTTCCTGCTGCCACACGACTACCTGATCATGGACCGCGATCCGGTCTTCACTCAAGAATTCCGTGCACGTCTCGCGCGGGCCGGGATCGAGCCGATTCGCCTGCCCAGGTGCAGTGTGAGTCGTAGCCTTTGCCCGTGGGCCGACCCACGGGCGCGAACGTATGGTCCAGGTGCCAAGCGTCGCAAAGCTCGTGGCAGTCCGAGCCCGTGTACTGTGGCCCGTGGTCGCTGCGCAGCTCGAGGCCTTCCGGCACCGACGTGGGGGACCTGAAGGCCTCCTCGAGGCTGCGCTCGACCGGGGCCAGTACGGCGGGCGACTCCTGCGACTTCGTGACCTCGATGTCGAACACCACGCGGTCTCCACAGTCGATCACCGGCACCAAGGCCACAGTGCCGTCCTGCGCCGTCCAGGTCGTCGTCAGGTCCGTGGCCCAGCGCCGGTTCGACTCCGGCACGGCGACGTGCCCTCGCCGGAGCGGCTCCGCCCGCTCGCAGAGCGGCGGCAGCGTGAGCCCCAGGGCTTGCATCCTCTTCCACACTCGCTTGCGGGAGACGACCGTTCCCAGGCGCTTCAGGTACGCCCACACCTTGCGAACGCCCCAGGCGGGGAACTCGGCCACCACCTGCTTGATCTTCTCGATCAGCGTCGCGTCCGACACCCACGGCCCACGGCGCTCGGGACGCCGGGGGCCTTCCGGCTCCCGCGCGCCTCTCGACCGCGGTGCCCTGCGCGCGACGTAGTACGCCTGGCGTGAAATGCCGAACGTCTCGCACAGCTGCCCCACCGTCGCATCACCCCGGGACGTGGTGAGGCTCATCGTCGAGACCTCCCGGGCCGTGAAGGGCGGTCCTTGAGTGCCCGCTCCACCAGCTCGTGCTTGATCGCCAGATGCGTGAAGGCCTTCTCCAGGCTGGCCAGATCCCGCTCGAGCGCAAGCTCACGGGCCGACTTGCCCGTGCCCTGGCGCATCGCCTCGCCGATCCCCTCGAGCGCCTGGTCTCGCCAACCCTCCACGGTGCCCGCTCGCACGCCGAAGCGCCGGCTAATCTGGTCCACGCTGGCCCTCCCGCTCAGCAGCTCCAGCACGGCCTGCGTCCGCTCCTCGGCGCTGCGACGGCCCGGACGGCCGCGCACGGCGTCGCCAAGGGCCTCCGCCTCGCTCCGCTCGACTCCGCCCCTCGGCGACGCCGACCCCCTTCGATTCCTGTTCTGCTTCCTGGTCATCTTCCCCTCTCTGCGAAGGGGATTTCCTACCCCGGAACTGTCAACTCAGCAAAGGGGGACGCGGTACGGAAACGCCGTCGTCCCCGGGACCGAGGGCATCGTCGCAGCCCTTCAATTGAGCCGCGGCGCTCACGCCGCGGAAACGGTCTGGCTCGTGGTGCGGCGCAACGACGTCGAGTTCCTTCAATTGAGCCGCGGCGC
>JBDLIK010000574.1:0-3013 GCA_039714895.1 Myxococcota bacterium
GACTTCTACCAGCTGCAGCTCGCCACCTCTGGAGACTTCACGACCGGGAGCATCGTCCATGATGTGGTGACCTCCGATGCGTCCGTCGAGCACGCGCTGAGCTCCGGCGTGCTTTCCAACGCGACGACCTACTTCTGGCGGGTGCGGGGATCGAACGCGGGCGGCATGGGCGCTTGGTCGAGCACGTGGACCTTCCACACCCAGGCGGCGACGAGCCCCCCGGATGCGCCGCTGCTGTCGTCGCCTCTGCACGGCGCTGCGAACGTTGACCTCACGCCCCAACTCGCGTGGCTGGGCAATGCAGGTGCCTTCCGGGTGCAGCTCGCGCTCGATCCAGGATTCGCAGCGCGGCTCCTGGACACCGCTGTCGCCACGAAGACCCTGCCCGTGGGCGCCGGCGTCCTGGCGCACACCACGACCTACTACTGGAGAGTCCGGGGGGAGAATGCCGTCGGCGCCGGACCCTGGTCCTCCGTCTCCGGGTTCACCACGCTGTCGCCGCCGCTTCCCCCGACCCCTCCCTCGAATCTGCGCTCGCCCGCCCAGGGAGCGACGTCGATCGATCTGATATGGGATGCGTCAGCGGACCCGCGGACCACCGCCTATCGGGTCTACCGGGACGGCGTGCCGATCGCCAGCGAGTCCGAGGCCAGTCACCAGGCCGTCGGACTGAACCCGAGCCAGCTCTACCACTTCGAGGTCACGGCTCTCGATAGCGCCGGCAGGGAGTCGCTGCGAACCGCCGAGATCGGCGTTCTGACGCGGTTCGAGCCGGTCTCGCTCAGCTTCACGGTGAGAGCTGGCAGGGACGATGCCGAGGAGCGGATCTCTTCCGGAGGGTCGGTCAACCTCACCAGCGCCGACCTGGAGCTCACCGAAGATGCTAGCCGACTGCAGGCCGTGGGGATTCGTTTTCGAAACGTCGACGTTCCCCAGGGAACCACGATCCGCGGCGCTCGCATCCAGTTCACCGTCGACGAGAAGGGTAGCGCGACGACGAGCCTGACCATCGAAGGAGAGGCCTCCGACGACGCAGCCGCGTTCAGCAGCTCGGACTACGACGTGACCTCCCGGCCGAGGACCAGCCACTCGGTGGCCTGGGACCCGCCGCCGTGGACGAGCACCGGCGCTGCGGGCCCGAATCAACGCACGCCGGAGCTGACCACGCTGGTGCAGGAGATCGTCGATCGGCCGGGCTGGTCGCCCGGGAACGCCATGGCCGTCGTGATCTCCGGCTCGGGCCATCGGACCGCCGAGGCCTACGATGGATCCTCCAGCCGGGCAGCAGTCCTGGAGGTGGACTACGACGAGGCGTGCCCGGCCGATGCGGATGGCGATGGCTTCGACTGCGCCGCGGACTGCGACGATGGCGACGCGGACGTCCACCCGGGTGCGGCGGAGCTCTGCGACGGCCGGGACAACGACTGCGACTACAGCGTCGATGAGGGAGACGCGGTCGACGCCGTACTCTGGTCCGCCGATTTCGACGGCGATGGCTACGGCGATCCGAACCACAGGGCGAGCGCCTGCGCAGAGCCCCCGGGCTGGGTGACGGATGCGAGCGACTGCGACGATGCAAACGCCTCCGCCTTCCCTGGCGCCGGGGAGATCTGCGACGATGGGCTCGACAACGACTGCGATGGAGCCACCGACTCGTCCGACGAATTGGACTGCGTGCCGATCTTGCTGAGCGTCGCGGTAGCAGCAGGCAAGGACGACGCCGAGGAGCGGATCTCTTCGGGGGGCTCGGTGAGCCTCGGCAGCGCGGACCTGGAGCTGACCGAGGACCAGGGCCTGCCGCAGGCCGTGGGGATTCGCTTCCGCACTGTCGGCGTTCCCCGGAATGCCACGATCCGGGGCGCCCGGATCCAGTTTACCGTCGACGAGACGGGCAGCGCAGAGACGATCCTGACCATCGAGGGGGAGGCCTCCGACGACGCAGCCGCGTTCAGGAGCTCGGACTACGACGTGACGTCCCGGCCGAGGACCAGCCACTCGGTGGCCTGGGATCCGCCGCCGTGGACGAGCACCGGCGCCGCGGGCCCGGACCAACGTACGCCGGAGCTCACGGAGGTGGTGCAGGAGATCGTCGACCGGCCGGGCTGGTCGTCCGGCAACGCAATGGCCGTCGTGATCTCCGGCTCGGGCCATCGGACCGCCGAGGCCTATGATGGCGACCGTAAGAAGGCGGCACGTCTCGAGGTGGAGTACCTCTGCGAAGTCGACGCCGATGGCGACGGCTTCGCATGCCAGGTGGACTGCGACGATGGCGACCCGAGCATCCACCCGGGTGCCGCAGAGCTCTGCGATGGCCGCGACAACGACTGCGACGCGGATATCGACGAAGGCGACGCGATCAACGCCGCGATCTGGTTTGCCGATTTCGATGGTGACGGCTACGGGGATCCGACCCGCACTGCGAACGCCTGCGCGCAGCCGCCGGGCTGGGTAGCGGACGCCAGCGACTGCGACGATCTCCACGACTCGGTGCACCCGGGCGCCTGGGATGTCTGCGATGGACTCGACAACGACTGCGATGGCACGTCGATCGACGAGGACTTCCAGCCACAGTCGACGTCCTGCGGGATAGGAGTCTGCGGCGCCACGGGAGTTCTCGAGTGCATCGCGGGGACACTGGTCGACAGCTGCCAGCCGGGAACCCCGGCGTCGGCCGATGCCACCTGCAACGCGCTGGACGACGACTGCGACGGCAGCGCCGACGAGGACTACCTCGCCCCGGCGACCCAGTGTGGCGTCGGAGCCTGCGGGGCCAGCGGAGCCCTCGAGTGCATCGCCGGAGCCCTGGTCGACAGCTGCGAGGCGGGGGTGCCCGCCGCGAACGACGCCGTCTGCAACGGCCTCGACGACGACTGCGACGGTGGTGTGGACGAGGAGTTCGTCTCCCAGGGGACGGAGTGCGGCGTCGGAGCCTGCGGCGCCAGCGGCTCGACGTCGTGCGTGGCCGGAGCGCTGATCGACAGCTGCGAGCCAGGAGCTCCAGCACCGACCGACG
>JBDLIK010000575.1:0-3011 GCA_039714895.1 Myxococcota bacterium
GGCATCGATCATCCCGCGCGGCGTCGGAGCGCTCGGTTACACCATCCAGCGCCCCACCGAGGACCGCTTCCTGATGTCGAGCCCGGAGCTGAAGAACAAGATGACCGTGCTCCCGGGCGGGCGTGCCGCCGAATCCATCGTCTTCGGAGAGCTCTCCACCGGCGCCGCGGACGATCTGGCCAAGGCCACCAGCATCGCCCGCAGCATGGTGACGCGCTACGGCATGGAAGAGAAGCTCGGCATGGTAGCGCTCGAGAGCGAGCGCTCTCCGTTCCTTCCGACTCCCGGCGACTACGCTGCCGCACGCCGCGACTTCTCCGAGGAGACTGCCCGCGAGGTGGACTGCGCCGTGCGCGACCTGATCGCCCAGGCCTTCGAGCGCGCCGTCGGCATCCTGGAGGCCCACCGCGAAGTGCTCGAGGAAAGCGCGCAGCGACTGCTCGAGAAGGAGACGCTCAGCGGCGGCGAGCTGCCGGTGCTGGGCGTCGAGCCGGACCCGCTGTAGCGCGAACTGCTCCTCTCTGCCACGCCGATTCGCGAACGGGGCGGCGAATCCGGCGGTGCGCGGCGAGAACGCGAACCCTTCCGAGAGGCACTTTATCTTCCCGATCTCGTCGATGGCATAGAGCTGGACGGCGGGGTCGGGGGCGAGGGTCGTCGTGGCGACGTCCTCGATCGCCAGCACGTCGACCCCGTAGCGTCCCACGCGCGCGAGGCCGGGGAAGTCCACGTGCGCCATGATCCGGTCGCGACCCTCGGAGTCGGCGATCCGAAAGCCGAGCCGGCGGCTCCCCTCGCGGATCTCCTCGGTGGTGAAGCCCGCCAAGGGCGTCGAGCTGGGCCGCCACCCGGCGCACCAGCATGCTCTTCCCCACGCCGGGGAGGCCCTCAGGAGCAGGATTCGGCGGCGCCGGATCGCGGAACCCCTTCGCGTCCGGACAGATGCGCGGGACCACGGTCCTCGCGTGGTCGGGAGAGGTTCGCGAGCTGGCGGAACTGCTCGCCGTCCTTGAACGAACTCGGTCCGAGGCACGGGTAGCGCTCCAATAGGACAAGCCTACCATCCCCGTGGAATCGAGTGCCAGGGAGACTCCGGATGGGAACGCTGGCCATCGTCGGCTCCGGGGCGTGGGGGAGCGCCCTGGCGTGCCACGCCGCCCGGCTCGGCCACAGCGTGACGATGTGGGCTCTCGAGCCGGAGGTGGTCGAGGAGATCAACGCCCGGCACCAGAACTCGCTCTACCTGCCGGAGGTGGAGCTCCCAGAGAGCATCCGGGCATCGTCGTGCGCGGCCGAAGTCCTGAGCGGGGCCGAGGTCGTCATCCTGGTGCCGCCCTCCCAGTACCTGCGGCCGGTCTCGGAGATGCTGAGCGGCGCGGTGCCCGACGACGCCCTGGTCGTCGTCGCCAGCAAGGGGTTGGAAGAGCGGACCCACCTGCTGATGTCCGAGGTGCTGGCGGAGACGCTGCCGGGCTTTGAGGCGGAGCGGCTCGCCTTTCTCTCGGGCCCGAGCTTCGCGCGGGAGGTGGTCCGAGGGCTCCCCACCGACGTGGCGGTGGCCTCGGAACGGATGATCGCCGCCCGCCAGGTCCAGCCGCTCCTCCACGCGCCGACCTTTCGCGTCTACACGAGCCCCGACCCGATCGGCGTGCAGGTGGGCGGCGCGGTGAAGAACGTGCTGGCGATCGCCACCGGTGCCTGCGATGGTCTGGGCTTCGGCACCAACGCGCGCGCCTCCCTCGTCACGCGCGGCCTGGCCGAGATGACGCGGCTGGGCGTCGCGCTCGGCGCCGACCCGCTGACCTTCCTCGGCCTCTCGGGTGTGGGCGACCTCGTGCTCACCTGTACCGGCGATCTCTCCCGCAACCGCACCCTGGGGATGAAGGTGGCCGAGGGTGTCGACCCGAAGGCCTATCTGGCTAGACGCCGTTCGGTTGCCGAGGGGTTCTTCACCTCGGCTGCGGCCTACGAGCTCTCCCAGAAGCTGGGCATCGACATGCCCATCACCGATCAGGTATTCCACGTGCTGTACCGGGGAAGGCCGCTCGCTGAGGCCGTCCAGCTGCTCCTTACGCGGCAGTTCAAGGAGGAGCTCCTCGGGATTCGGGACTCTTCAGGGTCTCAACCGCCGTCCGGGTCGAGCTCGCGCAGGCCACGGAAACGGGCGTAGGTGGAAGCGGACCACTGGCTCGATTCTCGTCGGCATTCCCCGGAACCGCTTCGGGCTCAGCCACGGCGGACCTGGGTCCTCGAGCCCTCGCGCTTCGTGACCGGGGACGGGCGCAGGCTCCGGCGTGCTGCCGGACCGGCTGCGACGTCGACACTTCGCGCGACCCCGCCCACTGGGGGCGGAAGGTGTTGATCAGCATGAGTACGTTCATCGGCGGACTCTGAGGCTCCCGTTCAGCGAATCGACCGATAGCCGCCCGGCACACCTCCTTTGGAGAGAACCAGCTGCCAGAGCTGATTTTCGCGTGCTCGGAAGCTCCCGGCGCAGGTCAGCAGGTAGTAGCGCCACATCTGGAAGAACGGCTCTCCGTAGCGCGGGGCGAGAGATGGCCACGCGCTCTCATCCAGGGCTCGAGATGTGTGGTCGAGCGGTTTCGCCCGATCGTGTGAAGGAGGAGGAGGCCGCCGGGGCGGAGGAGCGCGTGGACAACCTCTATGAACTGCCGATAGTTCTTGTAGCCCACGTGCTCGAACATGCCGATCGAGAGGACGCAGTCGAAGCGACCGCGCACCTCGCGGTAGTCCTGGACGCGGACGGTCACAGGCAGCCCACTGCAGCGCTCGCGCGCGGCGCGCGCCTGCACCTCGGAGACCGTGATCCCCACGACATAGACCTGGTATCGCTCCGCGAGGAACTTCGCCGTCCCGCCCCAGCCACAACCGATGTCGAGCAGCCGCATACGTGGCTTTAGGTCGAGCTTCCGCGCGCTCAGGGAGCGGAACTCCTCGTCGACTCGGGCGCGGAGCACGCGCGCGGCCAGCTCATCCGGGATCTCGCAATC
>JBDLIK010000576.1:0-3009 GCA_039714895.1 Myxococcota bacterium
CTCGTCGCCGCCTGGGTGTGGAAGGTCCACGTGCTCGACCAAGCGCCCATGCCGCCCGCGTTCGATCCCCGCACCCGCCAGAAGTAGGTCGTCGCGCTGGAAAGCACGCCGGAGCTGAGCGCGTGCTCGACGGACGCATCGGAGGTCACCACATCATGGACGATGCTCCCGGTCGTGAAGTCTCCAGAGGTGGCGAGCTGCAGCTGGTAGAAGTCGGCCGTGCCCACCCAACGCAGGGTGGGCGTGAGCGATACGTCCACCGCCCCGTCCGGCGGCTCGACCGGGGTTGGAGCCCTCGGCGCTACGGCGGTTCCGGGGACGAGTTCGAAGGCGCCGAGATCGGGGGCGGCGCCGAGGTACTCGGAGGGATCGAGGTCGAGGACCGTCACCCCCTGCCAGACGAAGAAGTCTGTGCCGGCGTCGATCGCGGGGCTCGCCTGCGAGGGCTTGAGCGATTCGTCGAGCAGGGGATCGCCGAACAAGGTGGTGAGGGCATCGAGGTTCGAGCCGGAGATGTCGGTACCGTTGTCGTGAAACAGATTGAAGGCCGCTAGAGAGTCGCCGTCCACGTTCTTGAGAGCGATCGCCGGGTGGCCGACGAAGAGGTTGTTGAGCACAACGGCGTTGTCTCCACCGGTCATGCCGTGGTCGTTGCCCAGGAAGGTGTTGCTGATGACGTGGATCGGCTCCGGGATGCTGGCACCCTCGAAGTTCTCCACCGTATTGGCGCCGCTCATCATGCCCAGGCCCGCCTGGACGTTGTCGTGGATGACGTTTCGGCTGATCTCGAAGCGGCGATCCGACACCGTGTCGTAGTCGATCAGCTGGATGCCATCCTCCTGATTTCCGTGGATCAGGTTGCTCCGGATGATGTAGTCGAGTGTCGGTCCTGTGTAGGGCTGGAGCCGGATCTCCATTCCGTCTCCGCCGTTGTTGCGCATCGTGTTGAACTCGACCACGATGTCGACGGCGCCGTCCAGATCGACCCCGTCGTCGCTGTTGTTCTCGAAGACGTTGTAGCGGCAGATGCCACCACTTCCGGCCTCGTAGTCGGCACCGTCCGTGGTGAAGCGGATGCGGTTGCGGATGAGGTCGAACCTGGCCTTGGGGAAGATCCCGTCGTCGGCGTTCTGGATGGTGAGGCCGACGATCGCGATCCCTTCCTCGGCCGAGGCCGGAATCTTGATGACCGCCGCGCCCCCATCCCCATCCAGGATCGTCGTGTCGACGTAGGCCGGGTCGCCCGTCGTGACGAACCAGGAGCCCAGCGTGACGGCCGTGGTCAGGGTCAGGTTCTCCCGGTAGCTGCCGGGGGCCACGAGGATCAGGTCACCGCTCTGGGCAGCGTCGTGTGCCGCCTGGATGGAGGAGAAGTCCCCGGGCACCTCGAGCGTGGCTCCCTGGGCGGGGAGCACGGCGATGCTGGCGGTCGCCAGATTGCTCTCGCGGACGCCATTGCTGGCGCGGTAGCGGAAGTCGTCGGAGGTCGTCGCGCTGCCGTCGTGGGTGTAGGTGAAGGAGCCGTCCGGGGCGAGGCTCAGCGTGCCGCTGCGGACGTCGTCTTCCAGGATCGCTGTGAGGGAAGCGCCGTCATTGGCCAACACGCCGGGAGCGTCCCGCGACAGGGTCTCGCCCGCCGCAACAAAGTAGGGACCGTCGTTCGCTGCCACGGGCGGCGGGCCGGCGGGGGCCAGGCGGCTCTCCACGAAGAAGCTGTCCACCACATTCTCGTCGATGTCCTTGAAGTAGAAGTAGGCGAGGTCGGGATTGCCCTGGTAGTTGAAGACGCCGAACAGCGCTCCGGGCCGGGCGCCCTGCTGGTTGGCGTAGATACTCGCCCACTCCCCCTGACACCCATACGGTGGTGTCTCGGGCAGGCAGCGCTCCTGGTCGCGGATGCTCGATCCCGCGATTCCGGAGACGAACACGAAGCTCCGCCCCTCGTCTTCCGGCGAGGCTGGGTCGTCTCGCGACAGCACGAGGGTGTCGTCGAAGCTCGCGACCGTCTGCGTCTCGGTGTTGCTCAGCAGGTGGGTGCGGGCGTAGACGTGCTCGTGGGCGGTCGCGATGATCGCACCCCCCCGTCTGGACTCTTCGTACACCCCCCAGCCGGTCGAGTCGTTCTTTCCGCCGACCTGCATGGCGTTCATGTTCTTGTGAAAGCTGCTGAGGCGCCAGACGGAATCGTCCGCGGCCAGCCGGTCGCGAATGTAGAGATCGTGGTATCCGTCCCCTTCGCCGAAGCTATCGGGAGCCGTGAGCACGAAGAAGATGCCCGCGTACTCGAAGGAGGACTGCACGCCCAGGTCGCCCTGCCAGGCGATCCCCAGCCGGTTCATCCGGGCCTCGAGGAACTCCTGATAGCCGCCGGCACCGTAGAACTCACGCTCGTCGTGGTTTCCGACCGAGGCGAAGTAGGGGAAGTCCGGGCCCAGGTGGTTCGTGATGCGGGTGTCCCAGCCGAGGGGGTCATCGCTGTAGTCGAAGTCGCCGCTGTGGAGGACCGCGTCCGTCTGCTCGCTCGCGATCAGGCTGAGGACCGCGTCGGCGTCGGCGCCGTCCCCCTGGTCCCCGATGAAGGCGATCCGGAAGTCCGGCGGCGAGCTGCTGCTCTGGGTGCCGGCGGACGGGCCCAGGAGGAGCGCGGCGCCCAGGACGAGCACCCCGCAGACGACTCGCTGAGCGGTTCCCCGCTCTCGCAAGGCCGCCTCTTTTGTCAGAAGGGGAACATGCACTTGTGTTGAAGATACTACGTAGGTTTATACCTACGTTTCAACTGAAATTGCTCCCGCATGAGGCCGCAGGTCGGGTGCACGCGGAGGTGAGGAGCAGTTGGGGCGGGAGCCTGCACATCTACTGCACATTCACCCACGGACCCTGCGCGGACGATGGGGGTGGCCGCCTGTGGGCGCGGTCTCCCTCGCAGGCAATGGATTCACCGATGCACTCCAGTTGCGTATGATGATGGGTTCATCCTGAGCGGAGGATCCTGCTGCCATGTTCCGCACT
>JBDLIK010000577.1:0-3006 GCA_039714895.1 Myxococcota bacterium
TTCCTGAAGATCAGCGCAGCGGGGCTCCAGGAGAGCCACGTCCACGATGTGATCATCACGAAGGAAGCCCCGAACTACTGGGTCGATTGACGACCCGCCCCTTCGCCCCGCCCCCCCGGCGAGGTCCGCACGAACCGAAGCCGTGGCTCGGCAGACCGATCCGCGAAGACAGGCGGGACATGCCCCCGGAAGCACACCGCGATCGCATCCTGATCCTGGACTTCGGCTCCCAGTACACGCAGCTCATCGCGCGGCGCATCCGCGAGCAGCGCGTCTACTGCGAGATCCACCCCCCCAGCCTCGATCTCGAGGCGATGCGTCGCTTCGATCCGGCTGGGGTCGTGCTCTCTGGCGGGCCGGCGAGCGTGCTGGGTGCAGACGCGCCCCAGGCCGACCGCCGCCTGCTCGAGCTCGGGCTGCCGGTGCTCGGCATCTGTTACGGACAGCAGTGGATGGTCCAGGCCCTCGGCGGTGTGGTGGAGCGCGGCGAAACCCACGAGTACGGGCGCGCGCTCCTCAAGCTCTGCGGCGAGGACACGCTCTTCGCGTCCCTCGGAGGCATCGAGCGCCCGGTGTGGATGAGCCACGGCGACCGGGTGCTGCGTCTGCCCGAGGGCTTCCGGGTGTTGGGGACCAGTGAGGGCTCGCCCTATGCGGCGGTGGGAGACCCCGAGCGCCGCCTCTGGGGCATCCAGTTCCACCCGGAGGTGGTGCATACGGAGGGCGGTGAGCGCATGCTCGCGGCCTTCGTCCACGGCATCTGTGGCTGCCAGGCCTCGTGGACCATGGAGACCTTCGCCGAAGAGGCGGTGGAGGCGGTCCAGGCCCAGGTGGGGGAGGGCCGCGCGGTCTGCGGTCTCTCGGGTGGGGTGGACTCGGCGGTGGCCGCCGCCCTGGTGCACCGCGCCCTCGGCGACCGCCTGCAGTGCATCTTCGTCGACCACGGGCTGCTGCGAGAAGGCGAGCGCGAGGAGGTCGAGCAGACCTTCCGCGAGGCCCTGGGCATTCCGCTTCGGACCGTCGACACGAGCGAGCGATTCCTCTCCGCGCTGGCGGGAGTGGAGGACCCGGAGCGCAAGCGGCGCATCATCGGGCACCTCTTCATCGAGGTCTTCGAGGAGGAGGCGCGGCGGCTCGGTCGGGTCGGGTTCCTGGTGCAGGGGACCCTCTACCCGGACGTCATCGAGAGCGTCTCCGTGCGCGGCCCCTCGGCGACCATCAAGACCCACCACAACGTCGGCGGCCTGCCCGAGCGCATGCAGCTCGAGCTGGTGGAGCCCCTGCGCGAGCTCTTCAAGGACGAGGTGAGAGAGGTCGGTCGGCACCTCGGCCTTCCGGAGGCGGTGCTGGGCCGACACCCCTTCCCGGGGCCCGGGCTGGCCATTCGCATCCTGGGCGAGGTCACCCGCGAGCGTCTGGCCTGCCTGCGCCTGGCGGACGCGATCCTGATCGAGGAGATCCGGACCGCCGGTCTCTACGATCGCATCTGGCAGGCGCTGGCGGTCTTCCTGCCCGTGCGCAGCGTGGGTGTGATGGGGGACGCTCGGACCTACGACAACGTCGTGGCCCTGCGCTGCGTCACCTCCGTGGACGCCATGACGGCAGACTGGGCGCGGATCCCGTTCGAGGTGCTGGAGCGCATCTCGAGCCGCATCACCAACGAGGTGGCCGGCGTGAACCGCGTCGTCTACGACGTCTCCTCCAAGCCTCCCGCCACCATCGAGTGGGAGTAGGGGGGTGGCCCAGCCCTTCGTCCACCTGCACCTCCACACCCAGTACTCGCTCCTGGACGGCGCCATCAAGCTCGCGCCGCTGTTCGAGCGCGCGAAGAGCCTCTCGATGCCTGCGGTGGGGATGTCGGACCACGGCAACCTCTTCGGTGCGGTGGAGTTCTACGAGAAGGCCCGGGAAGCGGGAATCAAGCCCATCCTCGGCTGCGAGGTCTACGTCGCAGCCGGCTCGCGCTTCGACAAGGAGCGCCGGGAGCGGGACCGCAGCGGCTTCGACGCCATCAGCCACCTGCTGCTCATCGCCACCAACGAGGTGGGCTACCGCAACCTCGTCTACCTGGTCTCGAAGGGCTACCTGGAGGGCTTCTACTACAAGCCCCGGGTGGATCTCGACCTGCTCCGCCAGCGCAGCGAGGGCCTCATCGCCACCTCGGGCTGCCTCTCCTCTCCCGTGTGTCGCTCCATCGTGGGCGGACAGCTCGACACGGCCTGGCGGCAGGTCGAAGAGCTCGCTGAGATCTTCCGGGACCGCTTCTACCTGGAGCTGCAGCGGCACGGCATCCCCGCCCAGGACCAGGTGAACGCCGAGCTCGTCAAGATGGCCTCGGACCTCTCCCTGCCCCTGGTGGCCACCAACGACGCCCACTACCTCGAGCCCGGGGACGCTCACTGCCACGAGGCGCTGCTCTGCATCGGCACCGGGAGCAACCTGGACGATCCCAATCGCTTCCGCTTCGACGGAGCGGGCTTCCACGTGCGCTCGGCGGACGAGATGGCCGAGATCTTCCACGACCATCCCTCGGCACTCTCGAACACCCTGGAGATCGCCGAGCGCTGCCAGGTGGACCTCGCCATGGACGGGTATCACCTGCCGGAGTTCCAGGTCCCAGCGGGCACCACCCGCGAGGAGGTGCTCGAACGCGACGGCTGGGCGGGCCTGCGGGCCCGCCTGGGGCTGTCCCCCGACGAGCCCTTCCGGGCGTCCCAGCAGCCCTACGTGGAGCGAATGCGCCACGAGCTCCAGGTGATCGAGACCATGGGCTTCGCGGGCTACTTCCTGGTGGTGGCGGACTTCATCGCCTTCGCAAAGCGCCAGGGCATCCCGGTGGGGCCGGGGCGCGGCTCCTCGGCGGGCAGCCTCGCCGCCTACAGCCTGGGGATCACGGGAGTGGATCCGCTCGAGTACGACATCATCTTCGAGCGCTTCCTGAACCCCGAACGCATCTCCATGCCCGACATCGACGTGGACTTCTGCATGCGGGGCCGGGACGAGGTG
>JBDLIK010000578.1:0-2999 GCA_039714895.1 Myxococcota bacterium
ACCGTGCCACCGTTGGCGATGGCCGCGTAGCCGACGGCCAGCTGGATCGGACTCACCAGATCGAAGCCCTGGCCGATGGAGATCGAGACGGTCTCGCCACGCACCCAGCGCTCCCCGAAGCGGCGCTGCTTCCACTCGGCGGTGGGAATCAGGCCGGAGACCTCCCCCCGCAGCCCCACGTTGGTGCGACGCCCGAGACCGAAGCCCCGGGCGAAGTGCGCCAGGCGGTCGACTCCGAGCTGGAGCCCGAGCTGGTAGAAGTACACGTTGCACGACTGCACCAGGGCGTCGTGCAGGTTCATCCAGCCGTGACCCGGTCTCTTCCAGCAGCGGTAGGTCCGCCGCCCCAATCGGAAGTGGCCGGGGCAGAAGACGCGGGTGGCGGGCTGGATGAGCCCTTCCTCGAGCCCCGCCGCCGCCACGAAGGCCTTGTAGGTGGAGCCGGGCGGATAGTGGGACTGCACGGCCCGAGCGTGCAACGGGCGCCAGGCGTCCTCCGTGAGCTCCTGCCACAGCGACGACTCGATGCCTCCCGCGAAGGAGTTGGGGTCGTAGGTGGGACGGGAGACCAGCGCGAACACCTCGCCGCTGCGGGGATCGAGGGCGACGACGGCGCCGATGCGGGGCACCCCCTCCTGGGCGAGCTCGTCGAAGGCCTCCTCGGCGGCGCGCTGCAGATCCAGATCCAGGGTGAGCACGAGGGTCCCACCGGGCAGCGCCAGCCTCTCCTCCAGGGGCTCCCCGATGGCGCGTCCGGCCACGTCCACCACCACGTTGCGAGCCCCCGGGCGACCGCGCAGGTGGATCTCGTACTCGCCCTCGAGCCCCGTCTGCCCCACCACGTCGCCGGAGCGGTAGCCCGTGAAGCGGTCGGACTCGAGCTGGCGCGAGGAGACCTCCCCGATGGTCCCGAGGAGATGCGCGGCCAGCGGCCCCTCCAGATAGTGGCGGCGGGGCTGGACCTCGGTGTTCACGCCGGGAAGCGCGTAGAGGTGCGACTCCACCCGGGCGAGCTGATCGAAGGAGAGGTCGTCCGTCAGCTCCACCGGCTGGAAGCGCGCCCGTCCGCGCGGGGTCCCGAAGCGCTCGGTGAGCACCTCGGAAGGCTCTCCCACCAGCTCGGCGAGGGCAGCGAAGATCCGCTCGGGCTCGGCGACGTCGCTGGGCATCACCTGCAGCCCGAAGGCCGGGCGGGTGGTGGCGAGCACGCGGCCCTCCCGATCGACGATGCGTCCTCGGGGAGGCTCGAGCGGCACGTGGCGCACCGCGTTGCGATCGGACCTGCGCGAGAGCGACTCGCGCTCGAGGACCTGGAGCTGGAACAGCCGGCCGAAGAAGAGACCGAAGGCGAGCACGACCCCCACGGCCAGCCAGATCAGCCTCCCCTGGAGGACGACCTGGGCGTCGGGTGAGAAGCCAGTCCTCATCGGCACCCGCTCAGATCACCGGCCGCCGGGTCTCGAGCCGCACCCTGCGACGCCCGACCTCGTCGGGAGAGACGAGAGCCAGAACCGCACTCGTCAGACCCCAGACCAGCGGAGCCGCCAGGGTGTTGACCAGCATCTGCCAGGCGGCCGTGGAGAGCAGGTGCACGTCGACCGTGGGCCGACCCGCCAACCCCCCATTGAGCAGGGCGAAGCCGAGGGTCTCGACCCCGGTGAAGGCCAGCACAGCAACCAGCAGCGGCGGGACGCGGCGCAGGTCGAGCCGGCGGTTCACGAATCCGGTGAGGGCCCACACCCCGGCCCAGAGCAGGGCGTGCTCGCCCGGCAAGGCCCCCGAGAGCAGGTCCGCTGTGTAGCCGAGGGCCGCCGCCACCAGGAGCCCCTGGACCCCCGGGAGGTGCAGGCCCACGGTCACCACCACCAGGAAGGCGAAGTCGGGGACGAAGGCCCGGGGAACGTAGAGGGCGAGCGACCCCTGGAGCAGCAACGCCGCCGCGCCGAGGACGAGCAGGGAGGCACTGCGCCTCACTCCGAGCCCCCCCGCGCCACCGCCGTGGGCAGGATGCCCTCGTCCTCGGGATGCAGCAGCTCCATGATCGGACCCCGCTGGAGCAGCACGAATACCTGCTCCAGGCGTCCGAGGTCCACCGCCGGCTCGACGACTGCGGTGTGGAGCAACCGATCCTCGTCCACCTCCACCTCCGTCACCTCGCCGATGCGAAGGCCCTTGGGATAGACCCCGCCGACCCCGGAGGTGATCACCACGTCGCCCACGCGGACGTCGTCGCCCCGGACCACGAAGACGAACTCGAGCCTTTCGGAGCCGGTACCTCGCACGATGCCCCGGGCGCGACTGCGCTGGACGATGCCGTCCACCGCGCTCTGGCGGTCGAGCACCAGCATCGCGCGGGACGCGTGGGGAGACGTCGCCGTCACCAGCCCCACCACGCCCCGGTCGGTGACCATCGGCATGCCCGAGCGGACGCCATGGCGTCGGCCCCGGTCGATCAGCAACGAGCGGAACCAGGGGGAGACGTCCTGCCCGACGACCTCGGCGGGCTGCAGCGGCGCCTCGAAGTGGTCCCGCATGCCCACGATGCGCTGGAGGCGACCGCCCGCCACCAGCGCCTCGCGGTACTGGAGGTTCTCCTCCTCGAGGGCGACCACCCGGGCCTGTAGTCGCTCGTTCTCCGTCCGCAGGTCCAGCAGGTCCACGTAGCGCTCGTAGCGGTCGCGCACCCAGCCCATCGGCATGGAGATGCCCTTCTGCAGGGGTGCGGTCACCTCGAGCAGAGCCCCCGACCACCAGCCTTCCCCGGGGGTGCGAGGGTCCCCCCCACGGTCGACGAGCATGGTGGCCCCCGTCAGGAGCGCCAGAACGCCCAGGACGAGCGGGATCCCCAGCCTGTACAGAATCTCCAGCATGCCCCCCGCAGTGCCTTCGTCGGGTCCCCCCTGGGGACCAGCCCGGATCCACGCGGCATCCGAGCCCCCCTGTCCCGACCCGTCAGGACTGAATCGTCACATCTCGAAGGAGGCGGAGTTCGTCCAGGC
>JBDLIK010000579.1:0-2995 GCA_039714895.1 Myxococcota bacterium
CCCGTGCGCCGCGTCCTGCTCGCCGCTCTGCTGACCCCCCTGCTACTCCTCGGGAGCTGTGCGCTGCTGCTGCGGCTGGGGCTGCTCCCCGAGGGCTACGCGGTGAACGCACCCCTGCGCCAGATGCTGCTCGACCGGGGGGTGGAGGCGCCCCCCGAGAGCGCTTTCGGAGGCCGCATCCGAACCGCTGAGGGCTTCGGGAGCGCTCTGTTCGCCGAGGGAGTTCCCGGGGCCCGCTTCCTGAGGCCGACGCCCAGCGGAGATCTGCTGCTGAGCCAGCCCCGCAGCGGGCGGGTGCTGCTCCTCGAGGCGGACCGGGACGGCGACGGCCGGACCGACGGGGTGCACACGCTGCTCGAGGGTCTCAATCGGCCCCACGGACTCGACCTGCATGAGGGATGGCTCTACGTGGGAGAGACCGATGCCGTGGTCCGGGTGCGCTTCGACGCCGCCGCCCGGCGCACGCGGGGAGCCATCGAGCGGGTGGTGACCGGGCTGCCCACCGGCGGGAACCACTGGACGCGCACCCTGCGGGTGGGAGAGGACGGCTGGCTCTACGTCTCCGTCGGCTCGAGCTGCAACGTCTGCATCGAAGAGGACCCGCGGCGGGCCGCCCTGCTCCGCTTCCGCCCCGACGGAAGTGCCGGTGAGACCTTCGCCACCGGGCTGCGCAACGCGGTCGGCTTCGACTGGCAGCCTGGGACCGGGCGTCTGTTCGCCACGGACAACGGCCGCGATCTGCTGGGCGACGACTTCCCACCCTGCGAGCTCAACGAGGTGGTCGCGAGCGGCTTCTACGGTTGGCCCTTTGCCAACGGCCACCGCGTCCCCGATCCCGACCTCGGTGCCGGCCGCGAGCTGGAGATCGAGGCGTCGATTCCCCCGGTGCACGGGTTCGGCGCCCACAATGCCCCCCTCGGCATCGCATTCGTGCGGGGGGACGCACCTCCGGGCTATCAGGACGCTGCGCTGGTGGCGTTGCACGGGTCTTGGAACCGCTCGCGCAAGGACGGCTACAAGGTCGTGTCGCTGCACTGGCAGCCGGATGGGACGCTGGTGGAGCGTGACTTCCTCTGGGGATTCCTGGAGGACGAAGATGTGATCGGGCGCCCGGTGGACGTGGCCCAGGGCACCGACGGGGCCTTCTACGTCTCCGACGACTATGCGGGGGCGGTCTATCGCGTGGCCTGGGGAGCCCAGCCGGGGGACCTGCCGCAACCCGCAGCGAGACGCCCGGAAGCGGCGGCTGCGGCCGGTCTGACGGCCGCGGAGCGCGAGGAGCGCGGCTCCCGTGGCCAGGCGCTCTACCAGGCCCATGGCTGCGCGGGCTGTCACGAGGCCGAGGGCGGCCTGGAGGGGGTGGTGCCCCGCGAGCTCACGGGACTCTCGCAACGCTACGACCCGAGCAGCCTGGCGGCGCTCTTGGAGACGCCTCCGCCGCCGATGCCCGTGGTCCCCCTCTCCGACGAGCAGCGTCGGGACCTGGCGGTCTACCTGCTCGTCACCCATCCCTGATCGGCTGCGGGCTTCGCCCGCAGCCCTCGGCTGTGCCCTGACGTCAGCGGCCTCGTGCGCCGCTTCGCTCGTCCGGTGGCCCAGCGAGCGCGGGCTTCGCCCGCAGCCGTCAGAGCGGGCGATGCACGAGGACACCGTCGTCCCGGCGTCGCAGCTCGAGGCGACCCTCGGACTCGAGCACGTCGAGCGCCCCGATCACCATCAGCATCCGGGTGCGCATCTGGGTGACCGGATCGGCCTTGGGGAAGAGGCACTGCCACACCTCCCAGGCCGTGGCTTCGCCGGTGGCCCGGGCCGCGCGATTCAGAGCGCGCTCGATCCGTTGGACCCGGACCTCGTAGAAGAGCAGCGCATCGTCGATCGCCCGGGCGGGACGCTCGAGAATGCCGCCGTGGGCGGGAAGGATGGTCCGGAAGCTGCCCCCCCGCAGCCCGCGCAGACTCGCCAGATAGTGGGGAAGGCCGCGGAATCGCGGCCGACGCCGAAGCGGATCCGCCGGGTCCGGTGGACCGTCGAGATGGAAGTTGTCGGTGAAGGGGACGGCGTTGCCCATTACGTGGTCGCCGGTGAGAAGCGTGCCACTGCGCTCCTCGTAGAGGAGCACGTGGCCCGCGGTATGGCCCGGCGCGTGGATCACTTCGAGCTCGAAGTCCTTGGTGGAGATGCGATCGCCGTGGTGCAGACGGACGTCCACCTCGGTGGGATCGCAGAGCGGATCCTCGGAGGCCCACCGCCGTCGCATCTCGGTCTGGCGCGCGCGCAGATCCACGGGCACCCCGTACTCGCGGAAGAGTGCCTCGGTCCCCTCGATCCGCTCGTCGCGCTCGGCCGAGAACGACTCGCACATGTCGGCGTCGTCTTCGTGGACCTGCACCTCGAGGCCGCCGCCAGCCTGCCGGATCGAGCGTGCCTGCCCCAGGTGGTCGCCGTGGTAGTGGGTGAGCACGATGCGGCCGACGTCTCCGAGCCCGTAGCCGAGGACCTCGAGGGCGGACTCGAGGGTCGAGCGCGAGGCTGCGTTCCGTACGCCCGTATCCACGAGGGTCAGGGGATCTCCCTCGATCAGGTAGATCTGGACGGGCCCCACGTCCCAGGGCGTGGGGAGCACGATCTGATGCAGGGTGGGCAGCTGCGGGATCGGAGCCCGCACCAGACCCATCCGCAGCTCTGCGCGAACCTCGGCCATGGGAGCGGATCCTAGCGACTCGAGCAGGCAGTCGGCCTTCCCCGCGGGCTTCGATACCCTTCGTCGACGGGCGGGGAGGAGCGGCGGTGGACGGCCAGTATCTGCGAGTGGACGAGAGTGACGGCGTGGTGGCGATCACCATGTGCCGTCCCGAGCGGCGCAACGCGCTCTCGGAACCCCACCTGCGCGAGCTCCTGCAGGCCTTCCGCGGCGCCGGGGACAGCGCGGCCCGCGGCGTGGTGCTGGCCGCCGAGGGGCCCGTCTTCTCGGCGGGCCACGACTTCGCGGCCGTCC
>JBDLIK010000580.1:0-2994 GCA_039714895.1 Myxococcota bacterium
GTGGTCATCTTCGTCAGCCCTCACGAGGTCACGGTGCAGGGCGAAGCCGTCGTCCTGGTGGAGGACATCCTCGCCACGCCGAGCGAGAACATCGAGCCTATCGGCGAGCGGCTGGCGGAGCTCAGCGAGAGCATCATCGGCCTCAAGACCCGGGTCGTGGCGGAGAGTCAGGAGGTCACGATCCTCGCGGACCGATCGGTGCCGTTCCGTGTCGTCAAGAAGGTGATGTCGACCTGCACGAGCCAGGGATACGAGCGGATCTCCCTGGCCGTCCTGCAGAAGTCGTCTCAGCCCAGGACCTAGTGTGATCACGTGATCGACGCAACCCCCCAGAACGAACAGGAACTCCGGGCGCAGCTCGGGCGAGCTCGCGAGAGGCTGGACGGCCTCGTGCGGGACCTGCGCACCCTCGACGCCGAGCTGGAGGATCTGTCCAGCGAGCGCCAGCCCTACGAGCTGCTCGAGCAGGTGTGCGGAGCGCTCGAGAAGCTCGGCGAGCTCGATGCCTCCGGTCTGTTCTGGGGTGAGCAGATGCGCGAGGGCGAGGGGGACGCGCACGTCCGCGGGGTGCAGCGTCGCGTGGATGACTTCCAGGGCCGCCTGAGGGAGGTCGGAGCCAGGAGGCAGGCCGTTCTCGAGAAGATCGAGCACGAGCACGAGAACACCGAGCTCCTCGAGGACGACATCTACCAGGTGCAGCAGGAGGAGGAGCGACGGAAGCAGGCGTGGATCATCGAGCGGGAGGTCGACGCCTTCCCGGCGCACGAGTCGGTCATGCCCTGGGCCCGGGGTGGCGAGGACGACCGCCGCTACCGGAAGTCGTTGGCGGCGTCGCTCCTGCTGAGCCTTCTGCTGAGCCTCCTCTTCCCGCTGATCGATCTGCCGGTGCTCGAACGCGAGGAAGTGATCGAGGTGCCCGATCGCCTGGCGCGCCTGATCCGCAAGCAGCGTCCGCTGCCGCCGCCGCCCGTGCGGGAGGAGACCAGGCCACCGGAAGAGCCGGTCGAGCCCGAGCTCAAGGAGCCGGAGCCGTCGGAGGAGTCGCCGCTGCTCGCCGAGGAGGGCACGCCGAAGCCGGCTCCTCAGCAGGCGAAGCCACGCGCGGCATCGAAGGGGATTCTCGCCTTCCGCGAGAAGTTCTCGGGCCTCGCAGCGAGCGACCCCGATGCCCGCCTCGGGGCGCGGGCGCGCATCAGCAGTGCAGGTGAGACCGCGAGCGGGCGGCCGGAGCGCTCGATGGTGGTGACCCAGGCGCCGGGATCCAGCGGCGGGATCAACCTCGCCGCGCTGAGCCGGGGCGTCGGCGGCGGGGGCGGCCAGATCGAGGGCGTCCAGGTCGCGCGCGCCACGAGCTCGATCGCCGGCGCCGGCGGCTCGGACCGCCCGCTGAGCGGCGGCCCGGGCTCGGCGCGCACGGACGAGGAGATCCAGATCGTCTTCGACCGCCACAAGGCAGCGCTCTACAGGCTCTACAACCGGGAGCTCCGCAGGGATCCGACCCTCAAGGGGCAGATGGTCCTCCGCATCCGGATCGAGCCCGATGGCAGCGTATCCCTGTGCGAGCTGCGGAGCACCGACATGAAGGCGCCGCAGCTCTCGGCGCAGGTCGTCGCCCGCGTCGGGACCTTCGATTTCGGCGCCAAGGAGGGCATCCCCGCGATCACGATCCTGTATCCGATCGATTTCCTGCCGGCCACCTGAACGCGCGAGCTGGAACGATCGAGCAGACCGGAGCCACGGTCGAGCACCTCGAACCCCAGGAGATCAAAGCGAAGCACGACTTCCGTCTGACAGGCTGAGCCAGAAGAGGCTCAAAGCGATTCAGAAAAAGGCAAAGCCACCGAAAGGCGGCGACGCAAAGTCACCGGTCTACAGGGCCCCGGGCCCCATGACAGCGGGACCGCCGGAATCCAGTCCGATCTTCGGACTTCCGCGGCCCGTACGACGAGCGCGATCGCCCCCAAAAGGTAGAACGAGGGCGACACGTTGATCCGACTGGATCAAATCAGTGTGAGGGCAGGCGCCGGCAGGATCGGAATCCTGCTGCTCACCCTCGTGCTGTTGCTAGGTGCGGCCTCCTCGGCGCAGGCGCAGGCCTGCTCCGATTTCGGCGGCGTACTCGACGGCTTGGCCGGCGACATCCCCCCTTCCCAGCTCCTGATCGACCAGAGCTGCACGATCCGGAACTATCCTGCCTCCGGCCCGCTGTCCACCAACTTCAGCTTCTTCACACAGCCCGGGCAGAACCCGGAGCGATGGCTCATCGTCTTCGACAACGTCGTGCACATCGGCCAGATGTCGTGCAACTCCGTTCTCGAGCACAAGATCTGGTTCGTCAACGGCTCGTCGAGCTCGATCCAGGAGGGCTGCCAGAACCTCCTGATCCCCGTCGAGAAGATCGACAAGCAGAACCCCGCGGGCCAGACCACGGCCGCCATCGGTGTGCCGTTCACCTACACGCTCACGATCCCCGTCCTCTTCGACGCGGCGACGGGCAGCGTCATCAACGCCAGTGGGTCGCCCAACGTGCTGCACGGCGTCACGATCACGGACGACCTCAACGCGACGGGAGCAGCTCTCACCTACCTCGGCCACGTTGCCTACTGGCGCGACAGCGGCGCTGCAGTGCCGCACACATTCTCCAACGTGGGCGGTCTGCTCACCTTCGACAACGTTCCCATCATCCCGGCTGGACAGCAGATCGTGATCGAGATCACGGTCGTGCTCGACGACTCGCTAGCGAACGTGATCGGGACGCAGTTCATCAACACCGCCAAGTGGGACTTCGGACGGCTCATCGATGGCGTGTTCTTCGAGCCCCTTCCGGGCGAGTGGGGGGTCACGCCGCCGCTGACCATCGCGGGGCCCGAGCTCGTGGTCACGAAGACCGGCCCGGCGACCCTGGGGAGGACGCTCAACCTGGGGGAGTGGGGGGACTTCGCCATCGACGTCCAGAATGCCGGCCTCAGCGACGCCTGGAACGTCACGATCCTC
>JBDLIK010000581.1:0-2980 GCA_039714895.1 Myxococcota bacterium
TCTCGAGGGCCGACGACAGGTGGTCGAGGGCTTGCTCCCGACGCCCGAAGGCCAGCTCGACGGTGGCGATCACCTGCTCGAGCCAGGCCCTGCGCAGCCGATCGCCGGCGGAGGCGGGCTGCGCCAGGGCGTCGAGGCCCCGGGCCGCGCTCGCCTGGGCCTCTTCGAAGCGCGCCATGCGCAGCTGGTGGAACGCGGTGGCCAGAGCCTCGTCCACCTCGCCCGACCCGCCGGTCCCCGCTCCCGGCAAGGGGATCAGCAGGTGCAGGCCCACCGGGAGCGTGTGGACGTCGTCGAGGTGGTTGAGGCGAACGATCTCGTCCGCCGGGACGCCATGGCGTTCGGAGATGCCCCACACCGTCTCGCCGCGCTTCAGCAGGTGGAGGCTCGGTCCCTCGGCGTGCACCGAGGTGGCCGGCAGCAGGCCCAAGACGGCGGCGAGGATGGCCCTCAGGCCTCGCACGCCGCCAGAAATTGCTCGAGGGTCGCGTTCCACGCGTCCGGAGCCTCGAAGTAGGGAGAGTGCCCGCAGCCGGGAATCTCGACGATGCGTGCATCGGGAATCAGCTCGGCGGCCCGGCGCACCGCGGCCGGGGGAAAGAGAGGGTCGCGATCGCCCACGATGAAGAGCACCGGCACCTGCAGTTGGGCCAGCGCGTCGGGGGAAACGACGGTGGCGAAGAGCCGGGGCGCGACGCGGGCCAGATCGGGCTCGCCGAAGCCGCCGAGCATCTGATAGAGGTACGCGCGGGCCGGGTCGCGCTCCACCAGGGAGTCGTGGAGCGCGGGGTGATGGCCCAGCTCTCCCGCCCTCGGGGCCCCGGCACGAAGCTGCGCGCGCGGCGCCTCGAGCAGGCTCGCGATCTCCGCTGTCGTGATGCCGCCCAGCGTGTCCGCGAGGGTGAGGGAGCGGACGCGGGTCGGATGCGCGAGGGCGAAGCCCAGCGCCGTCCAGCCTCCCATGGACTGACCCACCAGATGAGCGCTCTCGATCCCGAGGTGGTCGAGGATCGCCGTGAGGTCTCTCGTCGCCGCCTCGGGACCCGCGTGGCCGGCGTGGTCGCTGGAGCGGCCGAAGCCGCGGTGGTCCCAGGAGACGACCCGATGCCCTCCGGCGAACACCGGGACCTGCTGATACCAGACCGCATGGTTGCCGCCGGCACCGTGGCAGAGCACCAGGGGCTCACCGGTCCCCAGGCTCTCGTAGTAGAGGCGCTCGCCCTCCACCTCCACGAAGCCGCTGTGCCTCGCGATGCCGGCCCTGCCCGCCGGCCGAGAGCCCGGGCGCAGGGCGAGGCACTCGATCTCCACGCTCGCCCCCAGGGCCAGGGCCGAGCAGCCCACGGTGATCCGGGAGGGCGGGGCCCCCGGGAAGAACTCCAGATAGGCCCGGTTCATCTCCTGAAAGGCAGTCATGTCGGTGAGATACACGCGACAATGAAGAATGTCCTCGAAGCCCGCGCCCGCCGCCTCGAGGATCCGCCCCAGGTTCTGGAGCGTCTGCCGGGTCTCGGCTCCGACGCCCCCTTCGATGAGCTCGAAGCGGTCGCCGCGGGTGCCCAGGGTGCCGGAGACACAGATGAGGTCGCCGCCGATGGAGGCGTGCGAGAAGGCCGGCAGGCGGGCGAGCCCGGGCGCCTCGATGCGCTGCGGGGTCGAAGGGTCCCGGGGCGCACGGGGCATGGCGAGCGACGCTAGCCTGCGGGCCCCGCCGGGGCAAAGCCCCGGCTTCCCGCCACTCCGCTCGCCTTCGGCTCGCTGCGCGCGCCTGCCGGCGCTTGCGATCGCTCGGTCCGGCGGAAGGGTCTCCGGGGTTCCGGGCGGTCGTTCCGGTACCCTTCCCGTCGGTCAGAGGGGCAAAGAGGCGGATCGGCGGGAGACGAGCGGGTGCGAGTGCTGGTGGTGGGCGGAGGTGCAGCGGGTCTGGCGACGGCCCTCGCGCTGGCGCGGGATGGGCACGAGGTCGAGGTCTTCGAGGGCGACGCCGCGCCCCCGACGGAGGACCCGGTGGCCGCCTTCGAGGGCTGGAAGCGTCCCGGAGCGCCGCAGGTCTGGCACTCCCACGCGTTCCTCGCGCGTCTGCGCAACCTGCTCCGAGACGAGGCGCCCGATCTGCTCGAGGCCCTGCTCGCTGCCGGCGCCTACGAGGTCCGCTTCGGCGAGAACCTGCCGCCGGCGCTGGAGGGCTTCGAGCCGCACGAGGGTGACGAGGAGCTGAGCCTCCTCGCCTGCCGGCGCATCACCTTCGAGTGGGTGGTGCGCCGTCTGGTGGAACGCGAGCCCCACGTTCGCTGGCACGGGGGCGTGCGGGTGACCGGCCTGGTCGCCGAGGGGGATCCGGCCGGGGAGGGGCCCGTCCGGGTGAGCGGAGTGCGCGTCGAAGGGGAGGGCGGGGCCCGGCGGATTTCTGCGGATCTCGTGGTGGACGCGAGTGGTCGACGCTCGAAGCTGGTGCGCTGGCTGCGCGAAATCGGCGCGGGCTCGCCGGCCGAGCAGAGCGAGGACTGTGGGATCTTCTACTGCTCGCGTTTCTACCGCCTGCGCCCGGGGGCGGCGCCGCCCGCCGGCGCCACGCTCATCGGGTCCGACCTGGGCTACATGAAGTACGCGATCTTTCCGGGGGACGGCGGGATCTTCTCGGTCACCCTGGCCGCCTCCCCCGACGACGCCCCCCTGCGGCGGATCGTCCGCCTGCGTTCCTTCGAGGCGGCCGCCCGCTCCATCCCCATCCTGGCCGAGTGGCTGGACGAGGCGCGGTCGCGCCCCGTGAGCCCGGTGCGGGGCATGCGCGGGCTGCGCAACCGCCGGCTTCGCCTCGTGCGCGACGGGTGTCCCGTGGCCCTGGGCGTCCACGCCGTGGGCGACGCCGCCATCCACACCAATCCCCTCTACGGACGGGGCTGCACCCTGGCCTTCGTGCACGCCTGGCTGCTGCGGGACGCGCTGCGCGAGCATGGGAAGGACGCCGACGCCTGCGCGT
>JBDLIK010000582.1:0-2977 GCA_039714895.1 Myxococcota bacterium
AGTTGTGGGTCCGGTTCCGGGCGGAGCCCGGAACCACCACAGCTTCGCTCGCCTCTGGCTCGCTGCGCGCGCCTCCGGCGCTTGCATTTGTGGGGCCGCCCGCTGGCGAAGCCAGCTCGCACCACAGCTTCGCGCTGGCTGAGGCTGGGCTGCGCCGCTAGGCTGCGGAACCCCCGGGGAGAACCGGTGTATCCCATCCTCTTCCACGTCTTCGGGTTCCCGATCAGCACCTTTGGCGTGATGCTGGCCATCGCCTTCCTGGTGGGGACCTGGATCACCGCCCAGCGGATGCGCGAGGAGGGGCTCGACGCCGAGCTCGCCTCCCCGATGCTGATCTGGATCCTGCTGGGAGGCATCGGCGGATCCAAGCTGTATTTCGCGATCGACACCTCCCTGCGCGAAGGAGTGCCCTTCTTCTCACTGCTGTTCGCGCGGGAGGGAATCACCTGGTATGGGGGCCTCATCGGCGCCTTCGCGCTCGGCGCCATCGGATGTCGGCGCAACGGGCTCCCCATCATCCAGTTCGCAAACTGCGGAGCCATCGGCACCGCCGTGGGTCAGGCGCTGGGGCGGATCGGCTGCTTCCTGGTAGGGGACGACTACGGCCGCGCCAGCGACGTCCCCTGGGCGGTCTCCTTTCCCGAAGGCGCACCGCCGACGCTTACGCCCGTGCACCCCACACAGCTCTACGAGATGGGTTGGCTCTTCGGGGTGGGGGGCTTTCTGTGGCTGCGGAGAAGGCGGAGCCCCTTTCTGTTCGGTGAGTACCTCGCCCTGAACGGCGCCGGGCGCATCGTGATCGAGCTCTGGCGAGTGAACCCGAAGGTCGCCCTGGGTCTGACCGAGCCCCAGTGGATCGGCATGGCTCTCGTCGGGACCGGAGTCGCGGGCTGGCTCTACTACCGCGCCCATCCGGACCCGTCTTCGGCCGCTTGATCGCCCGACGGCGGAAGCAGCGTCTGGATGCGGCTGGCCAGGCCCGTGGCCGCTTCCGCCAGAGAGGCATCGTCGGCGACGAGCTGGGGGATGCGCGAGACCGCCGCGAAGGCAAGGGAGGCGTAGGAAGTCTCCTCCGCGGCTGGATCGGTGGCGAGCCAGCCCTCGAGTCCCTCCAGGGCCTGGGGGTAGGCTCCGTCCAGGAAGGCCGACATCCCGCGCGCGAAACACGCGAGCCCGGCCAGCTCGGGATCCTCTCCGCCATGGGCCCGGGCCTGCACCAGGGCCTGCTCGGCCTCCCGGAAGTAGCCGCTCCGGAGATAGGAGCGCGCGGCGAGCTGAAACCCGGCGCGCGCGCTGCCGTAGAGGTCCGCCAGCAGCGAGTCCAGGTCCTGTCCGAAGACATCCTCGGCGAGCTCGACGTGCCCCGTGAGGTAGCGGGCCACCAGTCCGTTGGAGGAATGGCCCGCGAGCAGCACGCGGAGCTGGCCGGTCGCCTGGGAGAGCAGCGCCTCGGTCTCCTGGAGCGCCTCGTCCAGCCTCACAGCGGACCCTTCCAGGATCTTCTCGAACTCCCGGAAGAGCTCCTCGCTCTCGGGCTCGGCCCCGCTCCGGAGCTCGTGGACCTTCGGTCCATAGACCGAGCGCTGATAGAAGTTCTCGCGAAACTTCATCGCCTCGTGGAAGAGGGAACCGACGGCCAGGTCGAAGAGCGCCTCCCGCCGCATGACCACCTCGCTCTCCCCCCTCTCCCTGCGGAAGAGGGAGTGGCTCCGCTCCTTCAGGCGGAACAGCACGGCATCTTCCGTGTCCCACACCAGGGACTTGACCTCCTCGAAGGAGAGCTCTCCCTGCCGATAGCGTGCGAACATCCGCCGCGTCATCCGGTGGGCCATCAACAGGTCCCGGACGATGTCGACCAGACCGGATTCCGGGGCCCTCGTCTCCTGGCTCATGGCTGAAGTATAAGTCTCCTGGGGCGTGCGGGGACCCGACCAGGACCCACGCGGAGAGGAGCCGGGAATCGATGAGGAGCGCCGGAGGGGCGGAAGGCGGCGCCCAGCCGCCCAGCCGGACGGTCCTGGGGATCGTCTTCGCGACGATCCTGATCGACTTCATCGGCTTCAGCGTGCTCTTCCCGGTGCTCCCGCTGTTCGCCGACCGGCTGGGGGCGACGCCCTTCCAAGTCGGGCTGATCGTCACGCTCTACGCCCTGGCCCAGCTGGTCTTCCTACCGGTGTGGGGCTGGATCTCGGACCGCATCGGACGTCGGCCGGTCCTGTTGATCTCGCTGCTGGGGACGGCGTGCTCGTTCCTGCTGCTGGCGGCCGCCGAGAGCGTGGAGGGCATCTACCTCGCCCGGGCCCTGGCGGGCCTCTTCGCAGCCAGCATCGGCACCGCTCAGGCGGTGGTCACCGATGTCACCTCGCCCGCGGACCGGGCTGGAGGCATGGGGGTCATCGGGGCCGCCTTCGGCGCCGGGATGATCGTGGGCCCGATGCTGGGCGGCGGCCTGGCGATCATCGATCTGAAGGCACCGTTCTATGCCATCGCCGTGCTGGCGGGAATGAACTTCCTGCTGGCCCTGCGGGCGCTTCCGGAATCGAAGCCCCCCTCCCTCGACCCCCCGCGCCCGGGTGAGCTGGCCCGCTCGTTCATCCCCACTCCCGTGCGTCTCGTGATGGCCGTGCACGAACGTCGTATCGGCCTGTTCCTCTATCTCTTCTTCCACGTCTTCATGGCCTTCGCGGTGCTCGAGTCGATGATCACCCTCTACCTGGGCCACCGCTTCGGGGCGGACGCGCTGGATGCGGCGCTGGTCTTCGCCTGGATCGGAGTCTTCCTGGCCCTCACCCAGGGCGTGTTGTTGCGTCGTCTGGTGCCGCTGTTCGGAGAGATGCGTCTGGTGATGACCGGCTTCGTGCTGATGAGCATCGGCCTGGCGGCAGTGGCCTTCGTCCCCACCTTCGGATGGTTCTTCGTGATCGGACCCATCCTCGCCCTGGGCAATGGCCTCGCCTTCCCGACGTTCACCAGCCTC
>JBDLIK010000583.1:0-2971 GCA_039714895.1 Myxococcota bacterium
GGTCCCAGGAGAACCCGAGGCTATGGGCCCGGGCGCGCCTGGAGTACTGCTCGAGCTCCTCGCGGTCGCGATCGAGCCGGGCGAGGGTGTGGGCGAGGGCCTCGGCGTCTCCCGGCGGATGCGTGAATCCCACGTCGTCCACCACGTGGCGCACGCCGGGCAGGGAGGAGGCCACCGGGACGCAGCCGTGCGCCATGCCCTCGACCAGCACCAGGCCGAAGGCCTCCAACCGACAGATGGATGGCAGGGAGACCACGTGGGCTTCACGGTAGAGAAGCGAGAGCTCGGCATTGGAGACATCGGAACGGATCTCCACGTTCGCGAGCTGCCAGCGCCGGACGAGGTCCTGCAGATGGTCCCGGTCGGGTCCTTCTCCGACCATCAGGAAGCGGATCTCGGGGAGCTGTCGTGCCGCCAGCAGCAGGCTCTCGCCGCCTTTGTAGCGGCGCAGCTGCCCTACATGAAGTACGGTGAATCGATCGGCCTTCGAGGGGGAGGGTTCCTCCGGAACCGGGTCGATGCCCCAGGGAATGACGCGGATGCGTTCGCCCGGCACGACGCGATCGAGGTGCGAAACGTAGTCGGGGGTTGCAACCACGACGCGATCCGCCAGTCGAGCCAGGCGTCGATGCAGGCGATTGTAGATCTCGCAGAGAGGGTTCAGACCCGGCAGGTCGATGTCGAATACGTGGGTGTACACGATGCGCGGCCGGTTGCGCCGCGAGCGGAGCAGCGGCAGCAGCGCGTCGGTGAAGGTCGGCGTGGGCCCGAAGACCGCCGCCAGGTCGACGCCGTCGAGCAGACGTCTCAGGCGCGGCCAGCGGGGTAGCAGCCCCGTGGGACGCATCTCACCCACCGAGAAGCGACCCGTCTCCCGGGTGGATAGGATGACCACCTCGTGGCCCGCCTTCCGGAAGCCGCTGGAGAGGCGGTCGGCGATGCGCGCGAAACCGCTCTGGAGCGGGGGAGCTTCGGAGATGGCAAGGAGGAGCTTCACGATCGCGCGCGCATCATACCCTCGAGGTTCGGCGGGCCACAAGGCTCCGCCCGTCCGCGGGGACACACCCGAAGTGTCCGCAGCGTGAGTCGCATCCTCCGTTGGGGCGTACCCCTGGTGGTGAGCGGGGGCACCCTGGCTTTCCTGCTGTGGCAGATCGATTTCCGGGAGGCTCTCCACCACGTGGATGCGACCGTCGCAGGCACCATCGTGCCCGCTCTGCTCCTCTACGGCGCAGTCAGCCTCGTCATCGAGGCGCTCTCCCTCGCCCGGGTGACCCATGCGGCCGGAAGCCCCCTCACCCGCTGGACCTGTGCCCGGATCAAGGCTGCGAGCTACCCGCTGGCGATCGTGCACTATGCCCTGGGGGTCGGCGGGCTCACGTACCTGCTGCGCAGGCACGGTGCCCTGTCGATCTCTCGGGCGGCGGGCGTCGTGGGACTCATCGGGTTCTTCGACCTGGGGCTGCTGCTGGCGGTGACTGCCCTCGGCGCGGGTCTCCTGGCGACCCAGGCCCCCGAGGTCCGAGCCAGCCTGGTGGTGGCGGTGGTGGGGGCCATCCTGGCCGGGCTTGCCGTGCTCCGGACACGGCGCTCATTCGGTTCGCTGGACCGCCTGCGCGATCTCGAGCTCTTCCGCGCCGCACGCGCGGCTCCCGCAGTCCTGCTGCTGGAGGTCGCCGTCCTCCGCCTGCTCTTCGTGTTGGTCTTCATCGGGCTTGCAGCCGTCTCCCTGGTGGCCTTCGGGATCCACGTTCCCCTGGGAGACCTCGTGGTGTGCGTCACCGGGATCGCACTGGTCTCGGCGCTCCCCATCGCCATCGCCGGCCTCGGGACCGGGCAGGTTGCATTCGTGTACCTGCTGCGCCACTGGGGCGAACCGGAGGTCTTGCTCGCCTGCTCCCTGGTGCTCTCGGCGGGTCTCATCGGGATGCGCGCCGCCCTCGGCCTGCTCTTCGCGCGAGAGTTCACGCGCGAGGCGCTGGTGCACGCCGCGGAGGGTTAGACGTGAGCCGGATCGCCTTCACCGGAGAGCGCCTCGTCGACGGCCAGGAGCTCTTCGGTGTGGACCTGGCCCGCCACCGAGCGGCCTACGCGTTTGCGCAGGAGTGGGCCCGGGATCGCCAAGTGGTCGACCTCGGCTGCGGCACGGGGTACGGCAGCGCCGAGCTGTCCGACGCCGGCGCTCGCATGGTGGCCGTCGACCGCGTGCCGCCCGACTCCGCGCACCGGCGCGAGGGACTCGGGTTCGTGCGCGCGGACCTCTCCGGCGTCCCCTTCCGCGCGGGCAGCTTCGACCTGGTGGTGAGCTTCCAGGTCCTCGAGCATCTGGAGGATCCGGCGGCCTACCTCGACGACCTGGCTCTCCTGCTCCGGCCCGAGGGCACGGCGCTGCTCACCACTCCCAACCTGTTGCAGTCCGAGCGGGAGAACCCCTTCCACGTCCACGAGTACGAGGCTCGTGAGCTCGAGACCGTCCTCGGCCGACACTTCGAGGCGGTGGAGATGCGGGGCATCGGCGCCAGCCCCGCGGTGGCCCGCTATCATGCGGATCGCCTGCGCCGGATCCGTCGCATCACGCGGCTTGATCCCCTGGCCCTCCGGCGGCGTCTGCCTCGGGCGTGGGTGCACTGGCTGTTCGCGCGTTTCGCCGTGCGGGTGCGGCGGGGGATCCGGCAGGGCCAGGGGTTGCCGTCCGTCGACGTCGGCGATTTCCCCGTGGGCCCGGCGGACCCCGAGTGCCTCGACCTGCTGGCGGTGTGCCGCCGGCCCCGGGTTGCCCCAAGGCCGTGACAAGGCCGCAAGCGCCGACAGGCGCGCGCAGCGAGGCGCAGCCGAGCGTAGCTGTGGTGGTTCCGGGCTCCGCCCGGAACCGGACCCACAACTGGTCAGCCGGAGCCGGGAGAGCTGCTCGCTTCGAGCAACACTCCAAGAGGGCCCCGACGCACGTAGAGCGTGACGTTGTGGCTGTCGC
>JBDLIK010000584.1:0-2965 GCA_039714895.1 Myxococcota bacterium
CCGGGCTGAGCCGGTCGCGCCGGTGACGGAGCAACCGGCGAGACGATGAGGCTGCTATCCCGGCCGTTCACGGCCACCCCTCTGCGGTTCGCTACCGTCCGCGGCGTGGGGGAGGACGAGGTCCGCGGCGCTTCCAAGAGCCTGATCCAGCGATGTTGGGAGAGTCTTCGTCGCCATCCCTACATCACCGGGACGTTCGTGGTCTGCACTGCCCTCGGTGGAGTGCTCGGCCTCTTCCTGCTGACCGGTGAGTGGTCGGCGATCCGCCGCGTGCTCGGGGGCTCGGTGGCCGGCGCGTCCACGGCACTGCTCGTCACCGCCACGAAGCTCTACGAGTAGGTGGGCTGGGAGGCTCTCTCTGGGGCGGCCTGGAGCTCCCGGGTCCTGCGGCGCAGCCACCACGCAAAGCCGCCGACGAGGAGCAGCGGCAGCACGCTCAGGAAGACCGTGGTGACCAGGAATGCGTCCCGGACGGAATCGCTGGAGGCGGCACTGCACACCGAGCACGCCTCGGCGGCCCGAGGCGCGGAGAGCAGCAGGGCCGGCGCCAGCAGGATGGCCCAGCGTCCCAGACGACGGCGCATCACTCGCAGCACTCTCGAGGTCCTCATAGGTAGACCACAAGATAGAGGATCGGCCAGACGCCGACCACGAAGTACCAGAACACCTCGGCGGTCGCGAGCTGCGCGCGGGTCAGCCAGCCTCGTCGCAGCCGCAGCCACATGCGGCCCAGGATCCCGATGGCGGCGACCGCATGGAGCGCGTGCATCCCCACGATCAGATAGAAGAACGAGCCCAGACTGCTCGAGGTCAGCGTGAGCCCCTCGCGCACGAGGGCCACCCACTCGGCACCCTGGAAGACGACGAAGAAGGCGCCGAGAGCGAGGGCGATTCCGAGCGGACGCAGGGCGGCTCGCCGATCGCGCCCGAAGGTGACCCGGCCCCGGTACAGAAACACGCCGCTCGCCAGGAGCACGGCGGTGTTGAAGGCCGTCGCCCCCGCCGGAAGACGGGGCTGGCCCAGGGGTGGCCAGAGCGGCGCCGACGCCTTGATGATCGCGAAGGCGCTGATCATCCCCGCGAAGAACATCACCTCCGTGAGGATGAAGACGAGCATCCCCAGCACGGCATCGGGGATGATCTGCTGCCGCTCCGAGGCGAGACGAAGGCGATCGCTGCCGGTGGCCCGCATGGGGCTCCCCGCTATTGGTGCTCCCCGTGGACGCTCAGGTCTCTCTCGATGTCGACCTCGGTCCACCCGGGCTTCACCCAGTTGCTGCCCGAGGGCTTCATCACGTCGGGAGCCGCTCCGGCGAAGAAGAGGAACATGAAGACGAGCACGGTGGCGGTGATGTACACGATGAAGCGCTTCTCGATGTTGATGTGCATGAAGTGCTTGGCGACGAGAAAGGCCTTCACCACCGCAACCCCGAAGGCGGTGATCAGAGTGACCACCTGGATCCCCAGGAAGGGGCCTGCCACGCTGATCACCAACATGACGAGCAGGATGGCCCAGATCTTGACGTAGCTGGGATGGGAGTGCTCGGTGTGCTCGGACATGACCCCCTACTTGGCGATGTAGAGAAGCGGGAAGAGAAAGATCCAGACGATGTCCACGAAGTGCCAGTAGATCCCGATCAGCTCCACGCGGTGGAGCTCGAGATTCTTTCGCGCGGTCGCCGCCACGAAGGCCATGATGATCGCCCCGGCCAGCACGTGCAGCGCGTGGAGGCCGGCGGCGGTGTAGTAGAACGACCAGAAGGTGCTCGACGTGATGGTGAAGCCGTGGCTGATCTCCGACGTCCACTCGAAGCCCTTCACGATCAGGAAGGTGAATGCACCCCCCATCGTCGCCAGCAGCAGCTTGGCGGCCTTGGGGCCGTTCCCCTGTTCGGCGGCCTGGTGGGCCAGCACCGCCGAGAGGCTCGAGGTCAGCAGCACGAAGGTGTTGAAGGCCCCGATCCAGACGTTCGTGTGGGCCGCCTGCGCGGACCAGGCGTCGTGGGCCAGGCGATGCATGATGTAGGAGGCCAGCAGGCCCCCGAAGATCACGATCTCCGAGACCACCACCCACCAGACGGCGAGCTTGCCGGTGGCGAGGCCCGCGCTGCTGCGTGTGGTGGCAATGGGTCTGGCAGACATTCCTTCTCTCGCTCAGGCCGGCAGGTTCTGCGGCCAGTAGTCCTCTTCACGGTCCGGGTGGCTGTACTCGTACGGGCCCCGATACACCTTCGGCAGGCCCTCGGGCCAGTTGCCGTGGGGCGGCGGTGACTCCGTGGTCCACTCGAGGGTGTTGGCCTTCCAGGGGTTCTTCCCTGCCTTCTTTCCATTGCGCAGGCTCATGAACACGTTGGCGAAGAAGATGACCTGGACGGCCAGCATGAAGACCAGCGAGAGGGTCGCAAAGACCCGGATGTCCTGCATCCACGGAAGCGAGAGCTCGGGGAAGTGCTCGTAGTTGTAGATGCGCCGATGCTGGCCCGCGGCACCGAGCACGAACAGCGGGATGAAGATCAGGTTGAAGGGAATGATCGTGCCCCAGAAGTGGATCTTCCCCAGGGTCTCGTTCAGCATCCTGCCGGTCATCTTGGGGAACCAGTAGGTGACCCCGGCATAGAACCCGATGATGGCGATCGGGAAGAACGTGTAGTGGAAGTGGGCGAGCACGAAATAGGTGTCGTGGAGATAGATGTCGCCGCCGCTGGCTCCCAGGAAGATCCCGGTGACGCCGCCGATCAGGAACTCGGCGATGAAGGCGAGGGCCCAGAGCATGGGCGTCGCCAGCGTGATCGAGCCCCCGTAGAGCGTCGCAATGTAGACGAACATCATCTCCGCGATGGGGACCGAGATCAGCAGCGTCGTCACCGTGAAGACGTGGGCCATGCGGGGGTCGATGCCCGCGACGAACTGGTGATGGGCCCAGTTCCACTACACGTTCTTCCCGATCGCCATCATCGGGTTCTAT
>JBDLIK010000585.1:0-2956 GCA_039714895.1 Myxococcota bacterium
CGACCAGCCACCGAGTGGTACGAGAGTAGAGTCGGTCGGACACCCAGGCCCTCGCGACCCGACCCGAGAAGGCCCTGGATGGCGCGAAAGTCGGACACCCAGGCCGTCGCGACCCGACGAGAGGCCCTGGATGGCGCTGTCAAGCGCCACCGGCATGGGACCCCCCTCGCGCCACGAACTAGGGACCACCTCTGAGACGGGCGCCAGCGACGCTTGCACCGTGCGTGGTACCCCTCCTGCACCCGGCCGGAGGATAGGGCTCTGCTGAGGAGCAACCCGAGCGCCGTGTCGGGCGGCAATACGGATGGGCCGGGCTCACCTGGTGGGCCCGGCCTCAATCATCTGGATGCCCTGATGCGGAAAACCTCGGGGGTCTGGGGGCTGGCCCCCAGTGACGCGCCTCAGCGCGACAGGCGCGGCTTCTGCTTCTTGCGATACGACTCGCCCTCGATGATCAGGTCGAAGGCGTTGTTTGTGAACCGATCCACCAGGGCCTGCGCCAGAAGTGGGTCCGCGAGCATCGGGAGCCACTCGGACGGATCGCGGTTGGACGTCAGCACGATGGAAGCCGCCCGGTGCCTGGCCGTGACGATCTCGAACAGGTCGGCGGTGTCGGTGTCACTCAGGGCGCGCAGGGCGAAGTCGTCAACGATCAGCAGGTCGACGTTGAAGAGCTTGCGCATCTCCGAGGCGTGCGTGTCGTCGAGGCGGCTCCCGCGCAGGCGCTGGAACAACTTGTCTGCCGACTCGCAGTGCACCGAGTAGTCGCGGCGGATGGCGAGGTGACCCAAGGCGTGGGCCAGCATCGTCTTGCCAACGCCGACCGGACCCATGATCAGCACGTGGTGGTGCTGCTCGACGAACTTCAGCAGGCGGAGCTCGTCGAGGAGGTGCCGGTCGTAGGTGATCTCGGCGTTCGGGTCCCACGACTCGAACACCATCTGCGGAAGCAGCTGCGCCTTCTTGGCCCTCGCCACCAGCCGGTTGCGATCACGGCGCTGCACCTCGTCGGACAGCACGATCAACAGCGCGTCCTCGAACTCCAGGCTGCGCTCCCGGACCTGGCGGAGACGCTCGGGTAGCAGCGGGATCAGCTTGCCCAGCTTCAGGGCCTTGAGGGCGACCACCAGGTCCCTGGACAGGTCACGCGGTGGCATCGGGATCTCCTGCTCGGAATGCGTCCTTGGGCCGCTGGAACCGCAGTACGGTCCCGGCTGGCTCCTCGGGCGTCGGAGTCGCCGTCAGCAGGCCCCGTCTCACCAGCCCGTTCTCCAGCATCCGCTGCACCCGAGTGACGTCGACGACGTCGACCTCGAGCGCCCGGGCGCAGGCTTCGTCTGTCGCTGCGCTTCCGAATCGTCGAGCGAGGCCCAGCAGCCGATAGACGTGGCGGATCCGGCTCCAGGGCAACGGTCCGTCCGCCAGCCTGCGTGCGTACTCGCCGACATGCGGACCATGCCGGTCGCCCTGCTCGCACAGCGACGTCGCGTCGCGCGTGGCCAGCGCGGCCTTCCCCGGAGGCAGGTCCTGCCCATCGATGCAGGTGCCACCGGGCGGATGTCGCGGGTGGGTCTTCACCAGGCGGGCCCCTTTGTACAGCTTCACCGTCTTCCGGTCCGACCGGACCCGCAGATCGCACTCGCCGAGGGCGTAGGGCACCGAGTACAGCGCGTAGTCCACGACCACGGCGTGATCGCGACCGACATGGTGATCGCTCCACCGAGGCTGGTCGTAGCGCTCCGTCGGGGCTGGCAGCAACAGGGGCTTCTCGTCGGCCTCGAAGGCCTCCAGCGGGCGGCGCCGGGTCCGCCCGTGCGTTCGCATGCCGGCGTCCTCGCAGCACCACCGGCGCGCCTCGATCCGCGCCTCCTCCACCGACCGGAAGTCCTCCCCGGCGAAGTAGTTGCCTCGGACGTACCGCACTTGGCGCTCCACCCGAGCCTTGTCCTTCGGCTTCCTCACCCGGGCCGGGTCGATCTCGAAGCCGCGGGCCTGTGCGTACTCCAGGAAGTCCTCCGTGAACTGCGGATTGACCGGATCGGCCTTCTTGACGATGGCCTTCATGTTGTCCGGCAGCAGCACCGGGAAAACCCCGCCGAAGAAGTCCCACGCCTGCTCCAAGCCGTCGACCACGTCCTCGAAGGTTTGGCTCAGGCACGGCCACACGAACTGGTGCCGGCTGCACCCAGCTGTGCAGAGCAGCGCGTACATCGTCTGCGTCTCGCCCGTGCCGATCTCGTTGAACTCCCCGAGCTTGAGAAAGTCCACTTCCAGCACGCCCGGGGGCGGATCCACGATCCGCACCGTGTCCGAATCCCGCCCCAAGCCGAGATCCTCGGCCACGAAGCGCTGCATCGTTCGCAGCGGCACGGGAACGCCCGTCTTTCGCTTGACCAGCTTGACCAGCTTCGGCCCCTCGCAGCCCTTGGTCGCCCAGTTGCGCACGGGCTCGGCGTACGCGCGCAAATGGGCCCGCATGGGTCCGACTGTGGATGGCGCACCCGGACGAACGGCCTCCACGACCACAGCAAGCACCTCGTCGTCCACCTCGCCGCCCCGTTCCAGCCCCGCTTCCTGGGCCGCCTCCACGTAGCGGCGGACCGTCTTCCGATCGGCCCCGGTCCTGCGCGAGATCAACCGAAGCCCGTGTCCCACCGACCAGAGGCGAAGGATCTCCTTGATTTCCAGCACATGCAGCTCCCGAAACGCCACCTCACCTCCCGCACCATGCTGGAGGAGATCGCGAACTGGGCTCCTGCGCGCCACTCTGGGTGGTCCCATGATCCTGGCGCGGGGGTGGTCCCTAGTTCATGGCGCGACCGGCGTTCCGGTGGGAGCATGTTCGTGGCGCCCTACAGCGGACCGCGGGATCGGGTGGCGGAGTGCTGCAGGCTGTGGAGCACGTGGCTGGTGGCCGGAGGGCCCCAGACCAGGGCCCGCAGGTACATGCGCTGCT
>JBDLIK010000586.1:0-2954 GCA_039714895.1 Myxococcota bacterium
GCGATCTGCAGCCCGCCGCCGTAGGTGACCCCGTGGAGCGCAGCCACCACCGGAACCGGGAGCTCGGCCCAGACCCAGGCTGCCTGCTGGGCGAAGTTGGCCGGCGACGAGCCATCCCGATCGAAGAGGCTTCGCCCTCGCGCGCCCGAGCCCTGGCCCGACATGGCCCGGAAGCTCGAGAAGTCGAGCCCGGCGCAGAAGGCCCGTCCCTCCCCGGAGAGCACGACGGCCCGCAGCCCCCGCTCGCGCGCGAGCTGCTGCCAGGTCTCGACCAGCGCCTCGAACATGGGCAGGTCGAGGGCGTTCAGCTTCTCCGGGCGATCGAGACGGACGTCGGCGATGCCCTCCTGGGTGGTGACGCTCACGCGTTCGGCCATGGCTTCGCCTCCTGGATCTCCCGGCCGCAGGCGGTCGGGGGCTGGTTCATTCGGAGATCTCGACGACGACCGGCACCGAGCCGGTGTAGCCGCCGAACAGACGGGAGATCCGCGCGAGCAGGTACTTCCGGACGAAGCGATCCCGGATGGCGGCGCCCTCCTGGGGATCGTCCACCACGTGCGCCTTGCCGCGCATGCGCCTTCCGCCGATCTCGACCTCGACCTCGGGATGCGCCCGGACATTGCGGCACCAATGGGGATCTTCCTTGCCACCGGTGAGCAGCACCCGGCCGGGCTCGGCGACGAACCAGATGGTGACCGTGCGCGGCTGGCCCGAGCGGCGACCGGTGGCGGTGAGCCGACAGTTCCAGTGTCGGTCGAGCTGCTCGAGTCCGCCGGCGCTCACCCAAGGAGTGTATCGAAGTCAGGACCTCCGGGGGGGCGCGCGGGGGTGGTACCATTGCGCCGGCGGGGTTCGGCGACCGCCCAGGAGGATCTGCATGGAACCGCCTTCCGGAGCCACGAGCGCACCCGTCTACGTGATCGAAGGCCGCGAGGTCCGCTTCCCGGTGGAGGTGCGCCACGCCCGCTCGGGGGCGGCCACCTGGCTGGTCCCCTCGGAGCCTGCACGACGCCTGCTCCCCTGTCCGGACTTCGACGTCGCCGAGGTGCTCCCGGGTCGGGCCATCCTCTCCATCGCCCTCATCGACTACCGCGACAACGACCTCGGCGACTACAACGAGATCTCGATCGCACTGTTCGTGCGTCCCCGCAGCCAATCGGCGGGCATTCCCTACCTCGGGAGCGTGCTCGACTTCTTCGGACAGAAGCTCGGGACCTACATCCACCGTCTGCCGGTCAACCAGAGCTTCACCCGCGAGGCGGGATTCCAGATCTGGGGCTTCCCCAAGACGGTGGACGAGATCGAGTTCGAGGAGGAGGACGGCCGGATGGCCTGCAGCTGGGCCCAGGAAGGCCGTCGTGTACTCCGTCTCTCGCTTCCCCGCGGCGGCTCGAGGAGCATGCCCGAGCGGGAGATGGTGACCTATACGGTGATCGAGGGCGTACCCCACGCCACCCGCTTCACCACCGGAGCCGAGGGAATGGGCTTCCAGCTCGGCGGAGCCCGTCTCGAGCTCGGCGACCACCCCATCGCCGACGAGCTGCGCGGGCTCGGGCTCCCCCGGACCGCCCTGATGAGCACCTGGATGGAGAAGATGCGCGGCCGCTTCGAGCCACCGCAGAAGCTCTGAGCCTCGCACCCAGGGGGGAGGTCTCGGCGAAAGACGACCTGAGCGTTTCAGGCGCTGGCACGGCAGGCCGTCACGAGACCCAGCGATGTCCAGCGTGCGAACCAACGGCTGACCGAGTCGCATCCGGCGCCGGCCTCGGCGAGCGCCTCGGCGACCTTGCCCAGGCACGCGCCTTCTTCGAGGCCTTCGAGGGCGGCCGCCTCCCGTGCGTCGATCGACTCGGTCACGACCTCGAAGCCACGGCGGTAGACGAGCGTGCACTCGGGTCGGCCGACCAGCCCGATGTCGATCTCCTCGCGGTCCACGTGGCGCGCCTCGCGCAGCTCGAGGATCGGCCACGCGGAGCTCACCAGGGCCATCGCGGGCTGGAAGCCCATTCGCGCGTTCGCCCAGTCGTGCAGAGCCCACCCCTCGCAGCTCGCGAGGTCGAAGACGGGAGCCACCTCGGCGTGGAAGCATTCGACGATCGCCCACTCGAGGCGGGCGAGGTCGTAGAGGAAGGGCAGATCGTCGAGCAGCCGATCCGCGAGCAGGAACCCGGGTAGCCCAGCTCCGACCCGGTTGAGATTGCGCAGATCCGCGGGCACCTGCCGCGCGTAGCGCTGGATCAGCTCCGCGAAGGATCCGCTGCCGAGCAGATGCGCAGTGGCGGGAAACGCCTCTCCGACGGACTCCGCCACGCGGGCTGGATATCCGTCGACATGGAGGGCGAGCCGCTCGAGCGGGTCGGCGCTCTCCGGGACCCACAGCCAGGAGAGGACCGTCGTGTCGGCGCCCCCCAGGATGTGGGCGCTGAGAGCCCGCTGCAGCTCAGACAGCGACGGCGGCATCGCCGACCTCCTCCGCGGGGAGCACCTGGGCGCGAATCTCGCGTGCCCGGTCGATCTCTTGCACGAGCCGAGACCAGTCGGGGATGTCGGCGTCCCACTCGACCATCGCCGAGACCGGTCCCAGACGCTCGAGCGCATGGGCGTAGAGCCGCCAGACCTCCTCGCTCACGGGCCGGCTGTGGGTATCGAAGAGATGGCTCCCCATGTCCGTGAAGCCGGCGAGGTGGACCTGCCCCACGCGCTCCGCGGGGATGGCGTCGAGATAGGTGCGCGGGTCGTAGTCGAGGTTGACGCTGCTCACGTATACGTTGTTGACGTCCAGCAGGATTCCGCAGTCGGCGCGCCGGGCGAGCTCGGCCAGGAACTGCGGCTCCGGGATCGTCGAGTGTTTCCAGGCGACGTAGCTGGACGGATTCTCCAGCAGGATCCGGCGACCGAGGCAGTCCTGGACGCGTGAGACGCGCTTTACAAGGTGATCGAGGGTCGCCTCGTCG
>JBDLIK010000587.1:0-2941 GCA_039714895.1 Myxococcota bacterium
TCCGAGGCCTTGCTCTGCAACCCTGGAGGCGCCACCGACCCCCGCGAGCTCCGCTCCTCGGGGGTTGCACCCGGCGAATCGAATCTGTTGTTTTCAGCTTCATGCTGATTGTTTCGGTGCTTTTCATGGATTTTCGAGATCGATCAATGGACCGTGGGCGTGTCCTCACCCCCGGGATCGCCGAGCTCGGCGAGCTTGAAATCCAGCAGGCCCACGAGCCGCTCCAGCCGGGCGGGGACCCCGTTCGACTCGAGGAGGCCCTGCTTCTCCAGCGTGGAGAACGAGAGCGCCTGGCTGAGTGCGTCGGCGAAGACGCCATCGCCGAGCTCCCGGAGGCGCGCCCGGAGCTGGAGCCCAGGGGTCCGCTCGGGGTTCGTGTTCCTTCGCAGCAGGTCCTCGAGCAGCTCGCTCGCCCGCATCCTCAGGGCTGCTGCCCGACTCGCCTCGCTGTCCGGGAGCGGATCGGACAGACTCTCGACCTCCGCGACCCGGTAGAGACGCTCGGCGGGGCGGGGCTGCTCGGCGACGACGCGGAAGCGGGCCTCTCCCGAGAGCACGAAGCGGTAGCGTCCGTCCTGGGTGCGGCGGACGTCGGTGACGCGGCCCAGGCAGCCCACGGAGAACGTCGGCGGATCGCCCGCCATCGCTGCCGTGTGCTCTTCGGGGACGGCGATCATGCCGATGCGACGATCCCCCTCGAGGACGTCGCGGGTCATCTGCCGATAGCGCGGCTCGAAGACCTGGAGGGGCACGCGAGTCCGGGGAAAGAGGACGACCTGGGCCAGCGGAAACAGAGGGAGCCGTCGCGGAGTCGTCTCGGCGGCCATCCCCGCGAGGATATCACGCGCCCCGCCTGCCCTTGACGCCCCGCTGACCCATCGACATCCTCGCTCCCCGATGGGGGACGAGAGCGTCCGAGCGCTGATCGAGCGCCTCACCCGCGATGCCGAGCGCCTCGCGGTGCGCTTCCAGCTCCAGTACCGGGCCATCGAGGCGGAACGGTCCAATGTGAGACGCCGCTACGGGATCTGCTTCTCCGACGGCACCATCCGCATCCGCTTGCAGCACAACGTGACCCGGAGGCCGCTCAAGTACTCGAGCCTGGTGAGCACGCTCTGTCACGAGCTGGCGCACCTCCGCCATTTCAACCACGGCCCGCGCTTCAGGGCCCTCAACCTGAAGATCCTGGAGTTTGCGCGCAGCGAGGGCATCTACCGGCCCAGACTGATGGGAACCGCGGAGCCCCGAGCACAGCGCCCGGCAGCCCCGCAGCGGGGACCGGAGCAGCTGGGACTGTTCGGATGATCAGCCTACCTGCTCTCGCTGCTGGTCGTACTCTTCGAGGGTGTTGGGGCCGTCGATGACCTTCACCTCGATGTTGTCGCAGGCGATCGCCTTGTCGAGCACCTCGCGGAGCAAGGAGCCCACGGTGAGCTCATCGTACTCGGCCATGGCATCCTCCAAGGAGGATCCACTGACCGTGAACTCGAGTGTTGCCTTGATTCGCACGTCCATCTTCGGAGGTTCGACTCGCTATAACTTATCGGAATTTCAGGAGATTTCTGCTCTGGAACGGGCTAAGGATACCTGAGGCCCCCGCAAACGGCTATCGAATTTCCCCCTTTTTTTGAGGACTTTCGCGGTTCTGGCGAACTCCGTTCCACTCGCTGGAGTCCCATCCCTCAGGGGAAAATCTGCCGGATCCGAGCTGACTCCCATTCATTGTTCGACCCCCGGGAGCCGAAAAGGGAGGGGTCGAGCCGGGCCCACGGACCCCTCGGCCCGTTGGCAGCCGGAGGACGAGTGTGGGATTGCGCCGCTGGCTGACCCAGCGCCTGATCGACTTCCTGACCCAGCCGCTCCCCTACTACGAGCGGCACAGCTGGAACGACTTGGATCGTCTCAAGAAGCACATCCGCAAGGGGGACGTGCTTCTCGTGGACGGGGACAGCCGGGTCGCGACCGTCATCAAGTACCTGAGCCAGAGCAGCTGGTCCCACACGGCGCTCTACATCGGCGACGAGCTGGTGCGTCGGGAGGGGCCAGCCGGAGAGGCTGCCGTGGCCCAGTTCGGCGACCAGGCGAGCTTCCTGCTGCTGGAGGCACTCCCGCAAGGGGTGGTGGCCTCGCCGCTGTCCAAGTACACGGACTACAACATCCGCCTGGTCCGCCCCCATCGGCTGCGTCCCGATCATCTGAAGCGGATCCTGGACGAGGCCATCGCATCCCTCGGCTGGAAGTACGACCTCCAGAACATCCTGGATCTGTGCCGCTACCTGCTGCCGGTTTCGCTGGTCCCCGAGCGCTTCCGGCGGACAGCCCTCCACTTCGGCAGCGGGACGCCCACCGAGGTGATCTGCTCGAGCCTGCTGGGACGGCTCTTCCATCGGGTGGGCTTTCCGATCCTTCCGACGGTGGACTTCCCCGACGGTTTCGACGCACCTTCGCCGCGACGAGGGGTCTTGCGCCTCGTCCTCGGTCACGAGAGCCCCAAGTACACAGGGCTGTTTCGGATGCGGCATCCCACCCTGCTGACCCCACGGGACTTCGATCTCTCTCCCTACTTCGAGGTCATCAAGTTCAACGTGATCGCCACGGGGGGCTTCGATTACCAGCGGATCCAGTGGGTCGCAGGCGACTCGGCTGGGGAGGAGCCTGAGACGCGAGAGCCGGAGACCGGCTGATGGGGCTGCGGACGTCAGGCTGGGAAGCGGCCGGGTGAGTCCGGCGGCTGCCGGATCAGGCGCACGGCGACCTCCAAGACTGCCAGGCCCGCCTCGTCGCCCTCGACCGCCGCCACCCGGGCGGCTCCGATCGTCCGACGCAGCATCTCGAGACCCGCGTAGCGGGCCACCGCGGGGAGGGCGACCCCCTGCGGCCCCAGCGCAGCGTAGGCCTGCCAGGCGTCCGAGATCGGTCGCCGGGCCTCCTCCGGGCGGCC
>JBDLIK010000588.1:0-2937 GCA_039714895.1 Myxococcota bacterium
CCACCACCCGGCCCCCCGCACCGCGGGAGCTGCGCGATCGACGGGCTGCCTGGCGTGCCGGCGGGGAAGCGCTCTGGGTCCGCACCCCCTGGCCCCGGGACTCCTGGCGCGAGGAGCGCTCGGCCCCGAGGCGGTGACGCGGCGGCACCTGGGAGAGGTCCTGGGTGAAGTGCTCCCGCCCCTCCTCGTCGGTCCAGCGATAGATCTCGCTGGACCCCGGGGAGACCCCGAGAAGCAGGAGGCAGATCACGAGCTGGGGGATGGGCAGGCGCACGAAGACTCCGCCCCTCGAATCGGCCGGACGCGCCGCCAGCTTGACGCTCAGCCGAGGTCTGCGGGCGCTCCGTCGCCTTCTCCCTCCTCGGGCAGCGCTGCGAAGAAGCGCGCGATGGCCTCGGCATCCCGCCTGGAGAGCCCGGGCACCGCAGCGAGCTCCTCGAGGCGCGCGGCGCGCACCGCGCGCAACGACCCGAGCTCGCGCAGCAGCGCCCTGCGCTTCCTGGGCCCGATCCCGGGCACCTCCTCGAGCACCGAGCGCAGGTTGGAGCGAAGTCTCAGCTTGCGCTGGAACTCGATGGCGAAGCGGTGGGCCTCATCGCGCACCTTCTGGAGCAGCAGCAGCCCCCGGGAGCTCGGAGGCAGCAGCACGGGATTGGCCCGGCCGGGGACGAACAGGCGCTCGGCCTTGAGCCCCCCGGAGCGCCGTACGCGCGGCGTCGCGGCGGTGGGGTCCCGTTCCTTGGCGAGCCCCACGTGGTCGACCTCGAGTCCGCGATCGGCGAGCAGCGTCGAGACGACACCGAGCTGGCCGCGACCCCCGTCCACCATCAGCAGATCGGGCAGCGGCTCCTGTTCCAGCCGCTCGAGCCGTCGCGCGAGCACCTCCCGCAGGCAGGCAAGATCGTCGCCGGCGGTTGCCTCCCGCACCCGATAGCGGCGGTAGTCTCCGGGAACCGGCCTGCCCTCCTCGAAGACCACCCGGCTCGCCACCGCCAGGGTCCCCTGCAGGTTCGAGACGTCGTAGCACTCGATGCGGCGGGGGATCGCGAGAAGCGAGAGACGTTCGCGAAGCTCCGTGAGAGCGGCGTCCAGGCTCTCACGGCTCGAGAGGCGCCGAGCCAGGGAGAGCTCGGCGTTGGTTCGCGCCATCGCGACGAGCTCGCGCGGAGTACCGCGCTGGGGCCGGCTGAGTGCCACCCGGCGGCCGGCTCGCTCGGACAGCAGCGCCTCGAGCGCCCCGTCGTCGGCCACCGTCACCGAGCTCCAGACCTCCGCCGGAACCTGCCGCCGGTCGGCCTCGCCATAGTACTGACCCAGGAAGGAGCTCATGACGTCTCCGTCGTCGAGGCGCACGTCCGAGAAGGCGTAGCAGGCGCCATCGGACATCCGGCCCCCGCGCACGTGGAAGACCTGAACCTCCACCTCGCCTCCGTCCCGGGCGAGTCCGAAGACATCTCGATCGACCGGACGCTTGGTGACGATCTGCTGCTGCTCGAGGGTCTGCCCGACGGCCTCGATCTGGTCGCGCAGGCGCGCCGCCTCCTCGAAGCGCTCCCCCACCGCCGCCTCCTGCATGCGCGTCCGAAGCCCGGCCACCAGCTCCCGGGAGCGTCCGCGCAGGAACAGCCGGGTGCCTTCCACGAGCGCCGCGTAGTCCTCCGGGCCCACCAGATCGCAGCAGGGGCCCAGGCAGCGCTTCATCTCGAACTCGATGCACGGGCGACCTCGGCGTGCGTAGTCGCGGAAGACGTTGTCGCTGCACGAACGCAGCGGGAAGATCCTCTGGAGCTGGGAGAGCGACTCGCGCATCGCCACGCTCGAGGTATAGGGTCCGAAGTAGAGGGCGCCGTCCCGGCGGAAACGGCGGACCTGGGTCAGGCGGGGCCAGGCCGCCCGGGGGTCGAGACGCAGAGCCAGGTACTGCTTGTCGTCGCGCAGCCGCACGTTGAAAGGAGGTCGATGCCGCTTGATGAGCTCGTTCTCGAGGAGCAGGGCATCCTTCACGGTGGGCGTCACGACCACGTCCACGTCGGCGAGCTGCTTCAAGAGCTGCGGGATGCGGATGCGCCCATCGCCTCCACTGGCATAGGACCGCACCCGGCTCTTCAGGTTCTGGGCCTTGCCCACGTAGAGGATCCTGCCCCGTTCGCTCTTGAGCAGGTACACACCCGGCTCCGTGGGCAGGCTGGCGATGCGCTCCTCGAGCGCCATCAGGTGGCTCGCAGCTGCTCCTGCTCGAGCATCCGGATCCGATCGCGGAGCTCGGCGGCCCGCTCGAACTCGAGCGCCCGGGCGGCCTCCCTCATCTCCGCACGGAGTCCCTCCAGAAGCGCGGGCAGTTCGTGGGCGGGGATCGCGTCCTGCATCTCGGCCAGGGCCGGAACCGTCACGTAGTCCGCCTCCCAGATCGAGTCGCGCAGGCTCGAGATCCGCTTCTTCACCGACTCCGGCGTGATGCCGTGCTCCTCGTTGAAGCGCTGCTGCCGCTCTCGCCGGCGTTCGGTCTCCTCCACGGTCCGACGGATCGAGTCGGTCTCCTTGTCCGCGTAGAGGATCACCGTGCCGTCCACGTTTCGGGCCGCCCGCCCGATGGTCTGGATCAGCGAGCGCGAGGAGCGCAGGAACCCCTCCTTGTCGGCATCGAGGATCGCCACCAGCGCCACCTCCGGAATGTCGAGGCCCTCCCGCAGCAGGTTGATGCCCACCAGGACGTCGAAGGCCCCCTCCCGCAGCTCACGGATGATCTCCATGCGCTCGAGGGTCTTGATGTCGCTGTGCAGGTAGCGAACGCGGACGCCGTGGTCGGAGTAGTACTCGCTCAGCTCCTCCGCCATGCGTTTGGTGAGCGTGGTGACCAGCACGCGCTGGCTGGCGTCGACGCGCTTGCGGATCTCGCCCAGCAGATCGTCCACCTGCCCCTTGGCGGGCCGGATCTCG
>JBDLIK010000589.1:0-2914 GCA_039714895.1 Myxococcota bacterium
ACTGGGCGGCGAGGATGAGGAAGACCATCAGCAGCGAGAAGCCGAAGATGAGCGTCGGCGACACACCCTCGGACGCTTCCTTCTCCTGGAAGGACATCCCCAGGTAGTCGTAGCCCATCTCCCGCGGCATGGTCTCGGCGAAGACCTGCTCCAGGGCCGCCATCGCCTGCCCGGAGCTGTAGCCGGGCGCCGCTCCTGCCATGATCTGGGCCGAGCGGTACTGGTTGTAGCGCATGGTGAACTCGGGGCCGTAGCTGGGCTCCATCTGGACCAGCGTGGCGAGCGGCACCTGCTCCCTCTCCGAGTTGAGCACGTAGAATTGTCCGACGTTGCTGGCCTCGGTGCGGAACTCCCCCTCGGCCTGCACGTAGACCTGCCACACCCTCCCGAAGCGATTGAAGTAGTTGATGAACATGCCGCCCATGAAGCTCTGGAGGGTCTCGTAGACCGCATCCAGGGTGACCCCCTGCTTGAGCACCTTGTCACGGTCCACGTTGGCGTAGACCTGGGGCACCGCCGGCAGCAGCGTGGTGTTGAGGCCCGAGATCTCCGGACGCTTCTGGGCGGCCGCCATGAAGCGCTTGGTGTTCTCTGCCAGGAAGGCCACGTCCTGTCCCGAGCGGTCCTCGAGGATGAAGGTGACCCCGCCGGAGGTGCCCACGCCGGGAATCGCCGGCGGGGGGAAGGCGAAGGCGATGGCGTCGGGGACCTTGGCCAGCCGTCGGTTCAGGCCCCCGATGATGGCGTCGGCGGTGAGCCCCGGCCGCTCGTCCCAGGGCTCGAGGGTCACGAAGAAGAAGCCGTTGTAGGTGGTGTTCACCGTCGAGAGCAGGCTGTAGCCCACCACCGTGTTGTAGGTCTGGATCCCGGGGGTCTGACCCAGGATCTCCTCGATCTGGCTGCAGACCTCACCCGTCCGCTGCAGCGAGGCTGCCTCGGGCAGCTGCACGTTCATGTAGAAGTAGCCCTGGTCCTCGTCGGGCACGAAGCTCTGGGGGAGGCCGCCTCCCAGCCACCCGCCCAGGACCACGATCCCCACCAGGAAGACCATCGAGAAGCCCGCGCGCCGGATCGCCAGATGGCACCAGCGCACGTAGCCATCGGTGGCGCGGTCGAAGACGCGGTTGAAGCCGTTGAAGAAGGTGCCGAGGGGACCGCGCATCTCGGTGCGGGGCCGCAGCAGGAGCGCAGAGAGCGCCGGGGAGAGGGTCAGCGCGTTGAAGGACGAGAACACCACCGAGACGGCGATGGTGAGAGCGAACTGCTGGTACATCCGCCCGGTGATTCCCGGGATGAACCCGGTCGGCACGAAGACCGCCACCAGGATGAGGGTGGTGGCGATGATGGGTCCGGTCACCTGCTCCATGGCCCGCAGCGCCGCGTCCCGGGAGGACATGCCCTGGGCGATGTTGTGCTCCACGGCCTCCACCACGACGATGGCATCGTCCACCACGATGCCAATGGCCAGGATCAGCCCGAAGAGCGACAGGGTATTGATCGAGAAGCCCAGCATCGGGAAGACCGCGAAGGTGCCGACCAGGGAGACCGGCACTGCCAGCGACGGGATCAAGGTGGCCCGAACGTTCTGGAGAAAGATGAAGACCACCAGGATCACCAGGCTGAGGGCCTGGAAGAGCGTGATCACCATCTCTCGCATCCCGGCACGCACCGCGAGGGTGGTGTCGAGGGAGATGATGTACTCGACGTCCTCGGGGAAGCTCTGGCTCAGCTCCTCCATCAGCGCGGTGGCCTGATCCATGGTGTCGATGGCGTTGGAGCCCGGCAGCTGGTAGATGGCGACGATCGCCGAGGCGTCTCCGTTGAGACGCCCCTCCATCGTATAGCTCTGGGCGCCGAGCTCGATCCGTGCCACGTCGCGCATGCGCACCAGGGAGCCATCCGGGTTGGCCCGCACCACGACGTTGCCGAAGTCCTCCACGCTGCGCAGGCGGCCCAGAGCGCGCACCGTGTAGGTGAACTCCTGGCCCGCCGGCACGGGCTCGGCGCCCACCTGGCCGGCGGGGTTCACGGTGTTCTGCTGCTGGAGGGCATCGACGATCTCCGGCACGGTGATGCCGAGCTTGGCCAGGGTGTCGGGGCGCACCCAGAAGCGCATGGCGTACTCGCCAGCGCCGAAGATCGATACCGAGCCCACGCCGGGAATCCGCGACATGGGGTCGTTGATGTTGATGGTGGCGTAGTTCGCCAGGAAGAGCGCGTCGTGACTGCCCCCGGGCGAGGAGAGCGAGAAGAGCGCCAGGGGGCTGCTGGTGGCCTTCTCGATGGTGACGCCAAAGCTCCGGACCTCGGTGGGGAGCTTCGCCTCGGACTGGCTGTAGCGCATCTGGGTCAGGATCTGGTCGGTGTTCGGATCGGTCCCCACCTCGAAGCTCACGCGCAGGGTCATCTGCCCGTTGCTGGCGTTGGTGGAGTACATGTAGATCATGTGATCCACCCCGCTCATCTCCTGCTCGATGGGCGTGGCGACGGACTCCTCCACCGTGACCGCGTCCGCGCCCACGTAGGTGGCCTTGAGCTGGATCTCGGGGGGCGCGATGTCCGGGAACAGCGCCACGGGGAGACTCCCCATGGACACCAGACCCAGGATGACCATGACGATCGAGATCACCATGGCCACGATGGGCCGCCCGATGAAGAAGCGGGACACCTGCGGGCCTAGGACTCGCCTGGCGGAGGCGCGGCGTCGGGTTTGACTCTCTCGCCGCCCGGCGTGGACGCCGCGTCGGGCTTGGCTCCCTCGCCGCTCTTGCGGGCAGCCGCCTTCACGGCCTGCACCTTCATACCGGCGCGAACCTTCTGAATCCCCTCGACGATCACCTGCTCGCCGGGCTTCACCCCTTCGTCGATCACCCAGAGGCTACCGCTACGAGGTCCCACCTGTACTGTGCGAATC
>JBDLIK010000590.1:0-2909 GCA_039714895.1 Myxococcota bacterium
CATCGCCCGCTTCGGCGGGCGAACGCTCCTCGCGATCCTGCGGCCACCACTGCGGCTGCGGCGCATCGTCCGCGAGACCTTCGACACCGGGGTTCTCTCCGTTCCCATCGTGGGGGCATCGGGGTTCGCGGTGGGGATGGTCCTGGGTCTCCAGGGCTACAATACCCTGGTGCGCTTCGGCGCCGAGCAGTCCCTGGGAGCCGTCGTGGGGCTGTCCCTCATCCGCGAGCTCGGGCCGGTGTTGACGGGGCTGCTCGTTACCGGTCGAGCCGGCTCGGCGATGGCGGCGGAGATCGCCGTCATGGTCTCGACGGAGCAGCTCGACGGCATGCGCACGCTGGCCGTGGATCCGATGGACTACGTCGTGGCCCCCAAGGCCCTGGCCATGACCCTGGCCATGCCCCTGCTCTCGGCGCTCTTCATCGTCTCCGCCATCTTCGGGGGCTATCTGGTGGGTGTCCAGCTGCTCGGGCTCGACGGGGGCACCTACATGTCCGGGCTCGAGAGCGCCGTCGTCTTCCGGGACGACGTGGTGGGGAGCTTCCTCAAGGCGGGAGTCTTCGGGATGCTCGTGGCGCTCATCGCCACGTATCGCGGATTCACGACCGAGCGAAGCTCTCAGGGGGTGAGTCGCTCCACCACGGCCACGGTGGTGACCGCCTCGGTCTGCATCCTGCTGGCGGACTACGTGATCACGGCGCTCTGGGGCGTCTAGGAGGCTGACCGACCGATGCAGACGACCTACGGACGGGATCTCGCGGTGGGGCTCTTCGTGCTGGTGGGGCTGCTCGCCGTCGCCTACCTGTCGGTCCGGGTGGGAGGGCTCTCCTACAAGGGTCGCGGAGGCATGCATCTGGTGGCGGCCTTCGACGAGATCGGAGGCTTGAGCGAACGTGCGCCCGTTCGCGTCTCGGGGGTCCCCGTGGGCCAGGTAGCCTCGATCCATCTCAACGAGGAGCTGCGCGCGCTCGTGGTGCTGGACGTCGATCCCGGCCTCGAGCTCTCGGCGGATACGGCTGCCTCCATCCGCACCAACGGACTCCTCGGGGATCAGTTCGTCGCGCTGGAGCCGGGTGGCGAGGAAGAGCTGCTGCAATCCGGAGACGTGGTGGCGTTCACCGAAAACGCCCTCAACCTCGAGAAGTTGATCGGGGCCTTCGTCCACGGCAGCGAGGTCGGGGGAGATGAATGAACCGGGGGGTGAAAGCCATCGGCCGTCGAGGCGAGCCGTCGGGCTCCTGCTGGCCGCGCAGGCGCTCCTGCTGTCGGCCTGCGCGGGCCCCGATCCCTGGGAGCCCATGAACCGGGGCACGTTCTGGTTCAACGAGCGCTTCGACCGCTACCTGCTCGAGCCCAGCGCCAGGGGCTGGGATTTCGTGATGCCCGACGTGGCACAGACGGGCGTGAGCAACTTCTTCGCGAACCTGCGCTTCCCCATCATCTTCGTGAACGACCTCCTGCAATTTCGGCCGATCGCCGCGGGTGAAGATCTGGCGCGTTTCCTCGTCAACACCACCGTTGGGGTCGTGGGATTCGTGGACGTGGCATCGAAGCTCGACATCGCGGAGAACGACGAGGACTTCGGGCAGACCCTCGGCTTCTACCGCGTTCCCACGGGCCCCTACCTGGTGCTGCCCATTCTGGGTCCCTCCTCACCACGCGGGGTGCTGGGCCTGGCGGGCGATTGGGCGGCGCAACCTCTCAACTACGTCGTGCCGCTCGGGCCGAACATCGGCGCGAGGGTGGTCGACACCGTCAACCTGCGGGCCGAGTATCTCGAGGAGATCGACCAGGCCCGGGCGGACGCGCTGGACTACTACATCTTCCTTCGCGACGCCTACCTGAGCAACCGGCTCCACCGCGTCCGGAATCGCCCCGGGGTGGCCACGGAGATCGAGGAAGACCTCTACTACTTCGACGAAGAGGCCGATGAAGCGGAGGCGGACGGCCCGGGCGCAGCGCCGGGCGACGCGGAGGGAGGCGAGTTGCCGTGAGAGCAGCGCATCGGATCTTCGGGGTCGTCCTGCTGGCGGGGGTCTTCGGCCTCGGCAGCGCCCGGGCGGAGACAGCGGGGGCCCGGGAGCTCATCCAGCAGACCGTGGACGAGGTCATCGCAGTCCTCCAGAATGCCGAGCTCGATGACGCGCAGCGGCGCGAACGCATCGAGGCCATCGCCTACGACCGCTTCCATTTCGAGACCATGTCGCGCCTGGTGCTGGCGCGGCGTTGGCGGCGCTTCTCCGAGCCCCAGCGGGAAGCGTTCATGGTGGAGTTCCGGGAGCTGCTCTCGCGGAGCTACGGCCGGCGCATCAACCGCTACGAGCAGGAGGCCGTGGAGATCGGGGGCGAGCGCGCCGAAGCGCGCGGCGACGTCACGGTCTTCACCCGCATCATCGGCGGCTCCGCGGACGGAGTCGAGATCAACTATCGACTGCGCCAGAAGGGCGAATCCTGGGGAATCATCGACGTGGTGGTGGAGGGGGTGAGCCTGGTCTCGAACTACCGCTCCCAGTTCGCCGAGCTCCTTGGCAATGCCAGTCCCGACGACCTGCTCCGGAAGCTCCGCGAGAAGAACTCGGCGGGAGAAGAAGTCGTCGACACCGCGGTCGCGAACGAAGCCAGCTAGCGGCGGCCGCGGGTCCGCGTCCAGCGTCCCGTGGCGAGCCACAGGCCGGTGGCCACGGTGACGACCACCGCACCCGCCAGGCTGGCGGCGAAGACGCCCGTGGGGCCCAGATCCAATCCCCAGGGCGACGAGAGCCACAGGCCCAGCGGCACGGTCAGCAGCAGGGAGTTGGCCAGCGAGATCAGCATCGGTACGCGCACGTCTCCCGCACCCTGTAGCACCCGCAGGAAGACGAAGTAGAACGCCCAGGCCGCGAAGCTGCCGGCCTGGAACGCCAGCAGCT
>JBDLIK010000591.1:0-2905 GCA_039714895.1 Myxococcota bacterium
GCACCACCAGGGCGATGCCGGGGAGGTAGCCGATGGCGCTGCCCAGCAGATAGGGCCCGAACCCGACCCGGGAGAGGCCAAGCACCCAGTGGGCCGGGGGTGCGAGAAAGAACAGCAGGCGGACCAGGATGACGCTCACCAGCGGGCGCTCCCCGATCCGCTCGTCGATGCGACGAAAGCGCGCGGGCAGGCGATCCGCCACCCAGTCCCGGGCCAGCCAGCGCGCGAACGCAAAGCCGAAGGCGGCGGCTCCGAGGGCGCCGAGCCAGGTGAGCAAGAACGCCTGGGCCGGCGGCCAGACCAGTGCCGCGGGCACGAAGAAGAGCACTCCGGGGACCCCGACCGGCTCGAGGAACGTGAAGAGCAGCAGAAAGACCAGGGGGCCCCAGGGACCGGTCTCGGTGTAGAGCGCGGCCACTCGCTCCGGATCGCGCAGCAGATCGAGGCCACCCAGCGCCAGCAGCGCGGCCAGGATCCCGAGGACGGCGATCCCCAGCGCGAGGCGTCGCATCACCACGCGCCTCGGCGGGTCACTCCGCGGGCCACAGAGGCCATGGTACCGTGCCCGCCAGCGTGAGGGAGGAGGGTCGCTCTTGCCGGATCCCGGCCTCGTCGTGACGTCCCCGAGCGAGGCGGGTGCCGGCTCCCGGCGCTCGCTGTGGCTGCTCGGCCTCGGCGCCCTGCTCGGACTCTGCGCGGCGGCGGTGGGACTGCTCCGCGACGGCGGCGATTCCTCCAGCCTGCCTGCGGGAGCCGCCGCCAGCGTCAACGGGGCCTTGATCCTGCAGGACGACCTGACGCGTCTGCTCTCGGCCCTCGCCGCCGACCGTCGCAGCCCCCTGGACGACGACGATCGCCGCCACGTCCTCGATCGCCTCATCGACGAGGAGCTGCTGGTGCAGCGGGGCCTCGAGCTCGGTCTGTCGAGCCACGACCGGCGCGTGCGGGCGGACCTGACCCAGGCCGTGATCGCCTCGGTGCTCGCAGACGTGGAGGACGAGGTCGCCTCGCGGGGTGAGCTCGAGGACTTCTACGGGGAGGAGCAAGAGTACTTCACCCGGCCCGGCCGGCTCCGGGTTCGACAGGTCTTCGTGCGCGCAGCCAGGGAGGACGCCGAGGCCCGCGCCCAGGAGGCCAGCGCGCGGCTGAGACAGGGGGAGCCCTACCCGGAGGTGCGCAAGGCACTCGGAGATGATCCGGTGGCACCCCTGCCCGACGCCCCGCTCCCGGCCCTCAAGCTGCGCGAGTACCTGGGGCCGACCGCTGCGCGCACGGCGCTGGATCTGCCGGCGGGAGGCGTGAGCGAGCCCGTGCGCTCGGGCATGGGCGTCCACGTCCTCCAGATCGTCGAGCGCGAGCCGGACCGGGTGCCCCCCTTCGCCGAGATCGAGGAGGAGGTCCGCGCCGAGTACCGCCGACGTCGCGGAGACCGCGCCCTGCGCTCCTACCTCGAGCAGCTGCGCGGCGATGCGGACGTGCGCGTGCCCGAGGCGCCATGAGGTGCGGGGTCGGACGTGCGCTGGCGCTGGCCTTGCTTGCCAGCCTCGGCGGGGTGGGACCGGCTGCCGCCCACGGGCGCAGCGTCTCCTACTCGAGCTGGGACCTGCTGGAGGATGGTGTCCGGGTGCGCGCGCGGATCCCGCTGGTGGAGCTCACCCGCATCCCGTCGCTGGCCGCGGCCGCGGCGGCCCGGGACCCCATCCTGGGCGACTACCTCGCCTCCCGACTGGTGCTGCGCACCCCGGCCGGTCCCTGCGAGAGGCTCGAGGGACCGCGCACCCTGGCGGCGCCGGAGGGTTGGTGGCTCAGCGAGTGGAAGGTGGCCTGCCCGCCCGGCGCGGCGCGCACCCTGGAGAGCAGCGTGCTGCTCCCCGAGGCGCCCTCTCACCTGCACTTCGCGCGGGTTCGGACTCCAGACGGCACAGTGCGCGAGCGGGTGCTCTCGAGCCGGCAGACGGCGTGGAGCCTCGAAGAGGTCGAGAGCGCGACTCCGACGCCGGCCGCCTCGGTGACCCGCTACCTCTGGCTCGGCGTCGAGCACATCGCCTCCGGCGCCGACCATCTGGCATTCCTGCTGGCCCTGCTGCTGCTGGCCGCCTCGCTCGCCGAGGTGGCGACGCTGGTGACCGGATTCACCCTGGCCCACAGCGTGACCCTGGGCCTCGCCGCCCTCGGCATCCTGCATCCGGACACCCCTGCGGTGGAGGCGCTGATCGGCTTCTCCGTCGCCCTGGTCGCCGCGGAGAACGCCTGGCTGCTCGGGGACCGCGTCCGCTGGCTGCCCTTCTCGATCGGCGGCGTGCTGGTCCTGCTGGCGGGGCTGTCCGCTCTCGGAATCGGCGTCCTCTCCTGGCTCACGCTGCTCGGGATCGGACTCTTCAGCGTGTGCCACTTCGGCCTGCTCGAACGCTCGGCCCGCCCTGCCCGGCTGCGCGTGGCCATCGCCTTCGCCTTCGGCCTGGTCCACGGCTTCGGCTTCGCGGGAGTCCTCGACGAGCTGGCGCTGCCCCGCGAGCGCCTGCTGCCCGCGCTGTTCGGCTTCAACGCGGGCGTGGAGCTCGGGCAGCTCGCCATCGTCGCAGTGGCCTGGCCGCTGCTGCGCCTTGCGGGTCGGCTCGCCGGTGGACGCGCGGGGCCGGCCATCGCCGAGCTGGCCTCGGCGGTGGTGTGCGGACTGGGGGTGTTCTGGTTCACGACCCGGGCCTTCAGCTGACAGCCAGCTTCGGGTCGAACCAGTCGAGGATGGACGCGTTCTCCTCCCGCGGATAGGTGTGGGAGAGGTCCTCGATCTCACGATACCGAAGCGCTGCCCCCGCGCGTTCGAGCTCGTCCTGGGCCATGCGGGCGACCGACACCGGGAACATCCAGTCCAAGGCTCCGTGGACCAGGTAGATGGGGCGTCCCG
>JBDLIK010000592.1:0-2905 GCA_039714895.1 Myxococcota bacterium
GCTGGCGTTCTTTTGCAACTTCCAGACGCGCAACTGCAAGAACATGCGCGACAATATCGAAGAGCTGCGACTGATGTTTCCCGAGGAGCTGCGCGTGGGCCAGTGGGTGCTGGCCGTCGGCAACCCCTACGGCCTCGACGGCACGGTCTCCTTCGGGATCGTGTCGGCCAAGGGCCGCAACCTCGAGGTGCCGGACCTGCTGAACGACTTCATCCAGACCGACGCCATGATCGACCGCGGCTCTTCGGGTGGGCCCCTGGTGGACCTCAACGGACGGGTGGTGGGCATCAACTCCCGGGGCCAGGGCCGGGGCATCGGCTTCACCATCCCGATCGACACGGCGCTTCACGTCTCCGAGCAGATCCAGGCGGGGCCCATCGAGCGCGGCTGGCTGGGCATCACCATGCAGCCCCTGGACCGCGACCTCGCCTCCTACTTCCGTCTGCGAGACGTCACCGGCGTGGTGGTGAACAGCGTCAGCTCCGGCTCGCCCGCCCAGAAGGCCGGACTGCGCCCAGGAGACGTCATCACGCGCTTGGACGACAGCGCGGTGGAAGCGGAGAAGGAGGAGGACCTCGGCGCCTTCCAGCGGCGGGTGGCGAGCATCGAGCCCCAGCAGCGGGTGAAGCTCGAGGTCCTGCGCGACGGCAAGCCGCGCAGCCTGGAGGTCCACATCGGGCGTCAGCCGAGTGTCGAAGCCGAGGAGGAAGAGAGCGACCTCGGCTTCCACGTGCAGGAGATCACCGAAAACCTCTACCGCAACCACCGCCTGCCCACGAGGGACGGTGCCTTCGTGTTCTTCGTGGCGCGCGGCTCCCCCGCTGCCGAGGCGGGACTCTCGGTGGGGGACATCATCTCGAGTGTCGAGCAGCGCAAGGTCGAGGACCTCCCGGGCTTTCGCAAGGCGATGGCGGCGGTGGAGAACGTCGCGACCTTTCTGGTGACCGCCCGCCGCGCCGAGGAGACCAAGTATCTCCTCATCAAGCGCGGCGCACGCTCCAGCGCCAGCGCCGACGATCAGAACCCCCCCGAAGCATCCCACGCCCCTTAAGAACGATTCGCCCCTTCCGGGGGTGGAGACTGCAGGAACTCGAGGACGTAGGGGCCGATGAGCTCGAGGGGCCGGATGCCGGGCGCGAGCTCGGTGTGAAGCCCGTAGAGGAGCGAGAAGGCGCGCGACCACATCACCAGGCCGTCGGGTAGCTGGAAGCTCTTGATCCGCTTCATCTGGCCGCGCATGCGCCGCACGTAGTCGCCCAGGTCCATCTCCATCATCTCCTTGGGCGTGAGGTCGAAGTAGCGCGGGTCGAAGGCGAGCTCGGCCATCTCCTTCACCGTGGGCACGTCCCGGGGCTGGATCATGCCGGCCTCCAGGAGCGACTCGGCGTAGAGGTCGGGGTCCCGGCGCATGGAGGCGAACACGTTGCGGCGCAGCGCCGCGAGCGCCGTCGGCTCGATGCGCTGGTTCATGCCGAAGTCGACGATGCCCACCCGCCCCTCGGCGTCCACCAGCAGGTTGCCCGGGTGGGGATCGCAGTGGAAGAAGCCGTCCTTGAAGATCATGTGCAGGAAGGCGCGGGTCGCCCAGCGCACCGCCTCCTCGCGATCGGCGGCAAGGCTGCTCCCCCGCTGGGGGTCGTGGATCTTCTCGCCCTCGAGGAACTCCATGGTGAGGACCCGGCGCGTCGTCGTGTCCCAGTGGATGCGTGGGATGCGCACGTGCATGGCAAGCTCGGGGTCCGAGGCCAGATTGCGCGCGACCTCCTCCGCGGCCCGCCCCTCGCGCACGTAGTCCATCTCGCCCAGGATCGAGGCGCGGATCTGGCGGTAGACCTGCCCGAGGTCCGCCACCGCCACGAAGTCGAACAGCCAGAGCGCCAGACGCGCCATGGCCAGGTCCACCGCCACCGAGCGCTCGATCCCCGGGTAGAGGACCTTCACCGCGAGCTTCTCCCCCTTCATGCTGCGCGCCACGTGGACCTGTCCCAGACTGGCCGCCGCCAGCGGCTCGGCCTCGAAGCTCGCGAACCAGGCCTCCGGGGGGCCTCCCAGCTCTCGCGCCAGCTGCGCGGCGATCTCCTCGGCGGAATGCGCGGGCACCCGATCCTGCAGGCGGGAGAGCTCGCGGCTGATCTCCTCGGGCAGCACGTCGAAGCGCAGGCTCGCCAGCTGACCCAGCTTGATGAGCCCGGCCCGGTAGCGCGTGGCCACGACCACGAAGCGCTGGGCGAAGCGCGAGTAGGAGGCCTGCAGACGCTCGGGTGGGGTGCGCAGCCATCCCCGGCCCACCAGCGCGGTGCGCAGATACAGGCCAGCGGCGCGGCCGATCAGGCCGAGCAGGGCCAGGGAACGGCGCAGCAGCGAGAAGAGCGAGGGACGGGCGGCTTCCACGGGCGGGAACGATAGCGGCCCGGCCCGAAGAAGTTTGCGGCGCAGGCACGCCTCGGGTACCGCGGGGAACACCCATGCTCCGCGACGCGCGCCACACAGCAAGGCTCTGGTGGGCCGCCACCCTGGCCTGGTCCCTGCTCATCTTCGCGACCGTCCCCCTGGCCCGCTCGCTCCAGCGCTTCGCCGAGGCCCACGGGGGCCGCGACGTCTTCACGAGCGGGGTGTTGGCCTTCGTGGCCGCGGCCAGCGCGGCAGGTCTGTGGCGACTCTGGCGCTCCGGCCCCTCGGCCGTCCGGATCGCCTGGGTGCTGGCGGTGGCCGCTGCCTTCTGCGCGGCCACCCTGTCCCTGCGCGAAGCTCCGGAAGAGGCCCTCCACTTCGTGGAGTACGGCGTCCTGGGGGTGCTGGCCTGGCGCGCGCTGCGGCCGAGCCTGCCCGATGCGGGGGTCTTCCTGGGTGCAGCCCTGGTGGGCATCATCGTGGGCATCCTCGACGAAGCGATCCAGTGGGCGAC
>JBDLIK010000593.1:0-2903 GCA_039714895.1 Myxococcota bacterium
CGAACGCCACGAGCTGCTGATCGTGGAGGGCGCCGGCGGGTTGCTGGTACCGCTCAACGCCAAGACGACCATGGCGGACCTCGCCCGGGCGCTGCGCTTGCCGCTGCTGGTGGTGGCCCGGGCCGCGCTCGGCACCCTCAACCACACGAGGCTCACGCTGGAGGCGGCGACTGCGCGCGGCCTCGCGGTCCTCGGCGTGGTGATCTCCCACGCCGGGGGAGACCTCGACCCGGCGGACGCCGACAATCTCGCGGAGCTGCGGGAGTGGCTGGGCGGCCGGCTGCTCGGTGAGCTGCTGCCGCTCGCCCCGGGCGAGGCGCCCGCACCGGGATCCCTGCGGGTCCCGGCGATCCTGGAGCGACTCGGAGCATGACCCGAGATCGCATCGGAGGTGTCGTGCCCATCACGCTCGCGAAGGACAAGAAGAAGGGAGTCATCCGGGCGATCCAGACGTACTTCGACGAGAAGCTCGACCGCGAGATCGGCGACCTCGGCGCGGAGCTTCTGATCGACTTCTTCCTGAAGGAGCTCGGTCCCGCCATCTACAATCAGGCCATTCTGGATTCCCAGGCCTTCTTCCAGGACAAGCTGATCGACCTCGAGGCACAGCTCTTCCAGGACGAGCCCCGCTCTTGATCTGCTCGGTGGCCCCCGTGCTATCTTCCCCGAGCGCAGGGGGTGTCTTGCAGCGGAACCACCGGGTGCGCGGGCGGCTCGATCCCGAGGATCCCCGCCAGTTCGGATTCTCCTTCCGCATCGGGTTCGCGCCCGGTGCCGATGGAGCGCTCGCCGAGCAGGCGCTGCGCGCTTTCGTCGCCGAGGCCCTCGCACCTGCAGCGCTGGAGCTCGCTGGCTCCGCGTCCGACGCCTGCTTCGAAGGCTTCGTGACCCGGCGCCGCAACTCGGCCACCCTGGAGGACCGCCGGGCCCTGCACCGCTGGCTGCGAGGCCGGCCGGAGGTGCGCGAGTTCCACCTGGGCAGCCTGGTGGAGACCGCCCGGAACAGCTGAGGGGAGACCTTATGCCCATCGAGAATCGCCTCACAGCGGGCGCAGCCCGACTGCTCCTCGTCCTGCTGCTGGTCTTGCCCGCTGGCTGTACCGATCTCAAGCGCTGGGCCTACGAGGACTTCGGCGACCGCGACGAGTGGCAGGATCCCGCCCGCGTGGTGGAGAGCCTCGCCCTCGCCCCCGGCTCCCAGGTGGCCGACCTCGGCTCCGGGGGTGGCTACTTCACCTTCCGCCTGGCCGACGCCGTGGGACCCGAAGGCAGGGTCTACGCCATCGACGTGGACGAGGGCATGAACGACTACGTGCGCGACACCGCGGAGGCGGACGGCTACGCGAACGTCGAGACCGTGCTGGCCATCGGCGACGACCCCCTCTTCCCCGAGCCGGTGGATCTCCTGTTCACCTGCAACACCTATCACCATCTGGAGAACCGCACGGACTACTTCGCGGGTCTGCAGGACTCACTGCGCTCCGGGGGTCGGATCGCCATCATCGACTACTCGGGCGAGGGGGGCTTCTTCGAGCGGCGCCACTCGACGCCACCGGACGTCATCCAGACGGAGATGGAGGCGGCGGGCTACCGGCTGGATGCGAGCCACGAGTTCCTGACCCGGCAGAGCTTCCAGGTCTTCACCCTGGCCTCCGACGAAGGATGAGACCAGGTGGGTCCGCCAGGCGCAGGGCTAGACGAACCGCATCCGTGTCCCGCAGATCTCCACTTCGTCGTCGAAGAGCGGCAGACCCAGCTCGCGCGCCGCGGCGAGAGGACGGGCTGGGTCCACGACGCGAAGCGCCAGGCCCGAGAGCCCCTCCCCTCGACCATCGGACTCGGCCACGAAGCGCAGTCGGCCGCCCTCGAGCTCGATCTCGTGGGCAGCGCCTGGAAGCGGCCGCGCCGGATGCGCCAGCACCTGGGACCAACGCTCCGCGAGCGCGGCGGGGTCCGGAGACTGGAGCTCGGCGCCGGCGATCCCAGTGACCACGCCGGTGCGCACTCTGGACTCCCAATCCGGCCCCGCCCAGCGCCACGATCCCGGCGGGCGCGCCTCGTCGAAGGAGAGGATGGCGGCGCCGACGTCACGCGGATGGAGATGGACGGTGGCGATGTCCGGGAACGCGGTCTCCCACACGACACGGACGCCGAGCTCCTCCAGCCGGCGGCGCTGCTTCTGCAGATCCTCGCACTGCAGGATCACCATGTAGCCGCCATCCCCGCGACGCCGTTCCAGCAGGCGCGCAGCGCTCGCGTCAGGACGCAGCGGTGACACCACCTCGAGGAAGGTGTCGCCCACCGGGAAGACGGCGTTCTCGAGCCCGAAGACCCCGATCTCCGGGTCCCGGAAGCACACCTCGATCCCCAGCACACGCTCAAGGGAGGCCACCACCGGCTCGAGCTGGCGCGCCACCAGGGCGATCTGTCGAATTCGCATGTTCACCTCTCCCCTTGTCGGTTGAGCCCTGCTGCAAGCCTGACCCAGGCTGCCAGCAGCACGCAAGCGCCGGCGGGTGACAACCGGTTATCCTGCAGGAACGATGCGTCGCTTCCTCCCTCCCCTCCTGCTGCTCGGCATCGTGGCCATCGCCATCACGCTGGGCCGCGTGGTGCGCGCCGAGATGGGGGTCGATTTCTCCCCCGAGTCCGTGCGGACCTGGGTGGAGTCCCTCGGCTGGAGGGGACCCGCGCTGTTCCTGGCGGTGGTGACCTTTCGCCAGTTTCTGGCGCTTCCCTCGGGACTGCTGCTGCCGGTGGGGGGGCTCTGCTTCGGGGCGCTGCTGGGGACCGTTCTCGGCGCCACGGGCATCGTGATCTCGGCCTTCCTGGGCTTCTCGCTCACCCGCCTGCTGGGTCGCGAGTGGGCGCTCGCGCACCTGCGGGGCCTCGCCCGGGTAGAG
>JBDLIK010000594.1:0-2901 GCA_039714895.1 Myxococcota bacterium
CAAGGCGCTTTCGATCCTCGCCCACCGCATCGGGCGAGCCGTCTACTTCATGCTCAAGAGGAAGCGGGCCTTCGACCTCGACCGCTTCCTCCAGAGGTAACGGAGGAGAGAGGATGAGCCCGTCGCCTAACTCGAGCCCTGCAGGGTGGAGCCCGAACGAGATGCCGAACCGAGATCACGGGATCGGTCTCGCCGCTTGCGGCGAAGACGCGTCTGGCGTCATGGGCACGAACACCCGGCAGCGCGTCGCCTTGATTGGACACCCTCTCTCGCTCCACCCCATTCGCGAGGGCCTCGTCGGGCTCTCCCGGATCTCTGCCCCTCCCCCGAGCCCGGAGCGAACGGGCGGCGGGCGACCCGTGCCCGGACGCCAGCACCTCTCTCTTGAGTGGGACGGTATGAGGGAACGAACGTGTTTCTAGGACGCGAGAGGGCATGCTCCCTCGCACCGCCGACCGGCCGAGCCCTTGGGTCGTGGTCGGATCCGGCGGCCGAGCCTCGATAAGTGTTGGGTGCAGAGTTCCCTCTGCGCCAGTGCATCGGAAACGAAGTCAGGGAACGAAGAGATCTCGGAGCCCTTGCTCCACCGTTCACGGGAGCCGATCCGACCGGGCGCACGAGAGACGTGTGCCGCTTGACAACCGGGGGCCTGATAAGTGTTGAACTAAACCGCTTCGCGGTAGGGCACTTCCGCTGTCTGCTGGCTCGTCAGCGGGCCGTGCCCGCTCGCTCCACTCCCTCACAATCTCCTCCTGTGCGCAACGACGCGTACGCCACGCGCCGTCCTCTACGGCGCAAGGAGGTCCCTGTGAGCGAGCTTCGAACCCGCATGATCGACGACATGACCGTCCGCGGCATGGCCGCGAAGACCCAGGACGGCTACGTGCGCGCTGTCGCCGGACTGGCCACCTACTACCACCGTTCCCCGGATCGCATCAGCGATCGCGAAGTCCAGGCCTATCTCCTCCACCTGATGCGCGAGCGAAAGCTCTCGTGGAGCAGCTGCAACGTCGCGGTACACGGGCTGCGCTTCTTCTACCACAAGACGCTCGGTCGGGAGAAGACCACGTTCCACATCCCCGGGCCCCGGAAGCCCTCCAGGCTCCCCGAGATCCTGAGCCGAGAGGAGGTCGCCCGCCTCTTCGCCCACACGGGCCTGCCCCGGCATCGGGTGGTGTTGATGATCGCCTATGCGGCGGGACTGCGCGTGGGCGAGGTGGTTCGTCTCCGGGTGCAGGACATCGACTCCGACCGCATGACCCTCCGTGTCGAGCAGGGCAAGGGCGCGCAGGATCGCTACACCTTGCTCTCCCCCCGGCTGCTCGAGGAGCTGCGCCACTACTGGCGCCTCGAACAGCCCTTCCCGTGGCTCTTTCCCATGCGAAGGGTCTCGCGGCCGATGAACTACGGGACGGCGGAGCGCATCTACAGCGCCGCCAAGCAACGCGCTGGAATCGCAAAGGCCGGGAACATCCATGCGCTGCGCCATGCCTTCGCGACCCATCTACTCGAGGCCGGCACCGATCTGCACACCATCCAGCGTCTCCTCGGACACCATCACATCACCTCGACGATGCGCTACCTCCATCTGGCTCGCCAGAACGTCACGGACCGCTGCTCGCCACTCGACCTGCTGGATCTCCCGGAGTCCATGAGCCGCTGAGCCGTGCCCTGTGCGTTCGCGCACAGGGCGTCGGCAGATCGAGGTCCGGGACCCGAGCTGGCCGACATCGTCCGCCTCCACGGGGATGAGGTCCGTCTGGCGCGGGGCCTGTCCTCCGTTCAGCACCGCGCCCTGCGCGCCATCGAGGCCTGTCGTACGCCGGCCCTCGGCGGACACCGGGAGACCTGTGATCGCTGTGGGGCCAGTCGTGCCGTCTACCACTCGTGCCGCAACCGGCACTGTCCGAAGTGCCAGACCCTCGCCAAGGAGCGCTGGATCGAAGCACGACGGGCCGATCTCCTGCCGGTGCCCTACTTCCATCTTGTCTTCACGCTTCCCCACGAGCTCAACCGTCTGGCGCAGTACCGGCCTCGCGTGATCTACAACCTACTGTTCGAAGCGGCGGCACAGACGCTCCAGACCTTCGGGCGGGACCCGATGCACCTGGGAGGAGAGATCGGCATCACCGCTATCCTTCACACCTGGGGCCAGAACCTCGGTCAGCACATCCACCTGCATTGCTTGGTGACCGGAGGCGCCCTGGCGGCGGATGGCTCGCAGTGGATCCCCTCCCACCCCCGCTATCTCTTCCCCGTGCGCGCCCTGTCGCCCGTCTTCCGAGCCAAGTTCCTCGCGGGGCTCGAGCGCGCCTTCGAGAAGCGGCTCCTGCCTCGCGAGGACATCGATGCCCGCCATCTCGTCGCCACCCTCCGCGAGAAGCCTTGGGTCGTGTACACGAAGCGCCCCTTCGCTGGGCCGGAGTCGGTCCTCCAGTACCTGGGCCGCTACACCCACCGCATCGCGATCTCGAACGCTCGCCTTCTCGACTTCCGAGACAGCGTCGTGCGCTTCTGCTGGCGAGATTACAAGAACGCCAACCGCAACAAAGTCATGACGCTTCCCGCCAAAGAGTTCCTGCGCCGCTTCCTGCTCCACGTCTTGCCCAGCGGCTTCATGCGCATCCGCCACTTCGGGCTGCTCGCCAACCGCCATCGCAAGGCAAAACTGGAGCGCTGCCGAGCGCTCCTCGCCGCCCCGCCGCCGCCCGAGAAGCCAGCCGAGGCTGTCGTCGCGATGCTGGAGCGCCTCACCGGCGAGGACCCCACGGCCTGCCCCTTCTGTGGGCAAGGCACGATGCGCGTCACCGCCCGAATCCTCCCGGGTCTGACTGCGACCGTGCCCCTCCTGGACAGCTCATGAGCCCCGCGAAGCCCGGCGACGGCTCCTCTCCCAGGTCC
>JBDLIK010000595.1:0-2901 GCA_039714895.1 Myxococcota bacterium
CGACGGCTGCACGAAGATGGACGCGCCGATGATGACGCCCACCACGAGCGCCGTGGTCTGGAGCAGGCCGAGGGACCTGCGCAGGGGGGCGTGCGGAGCCTGGACCGCTGGTTTGCTCACCCCGGCGCCGATTGCCGCGTATGAAGCGTCATGCCGCCCACCAGCAGCGCCACGATCTCCGGGTCCACGTCCGGGAGAGTCTGCGCTCGCTCGACCGCTGTGTAGCCGTAGGAGTCTTCCACGTCGGGGCGGGGGCCGCGCTCGAGCAGGTAGCGGACACAGGCGACGCGATTCGCCATCACGCACAGGTGGAGCGCGGTGCTGCGGTCCTCGACCCCGTTCATCGCATCGACGTCTGCTCCACCCTCGAGGAGCACGTCTGCTATCTCGAACTTGTCCCGGGTGGCGGCCTCGGCGAACGCGGTCCGGCCGGCGTCGTTCGGCGCATCCGGTTGGGCCCCGGCGTGGAGGAGCCGACCCATGTGTGCGACGCTGTCGTGCGCAGCGGCCCAGGCCAGCGCGGTGCGACCCCAGCCGTCGCGGAGTTCCAGATCCCCGCCGCCATCGAGGAACGCCGAGATCGCGCCAGCGTCACCGTCCCGGACCGCGCAGTGCAACGGAGTCTGGGCGCAATTCAACTCGGAGCGCTCGCGAAGGGCTGCGAACGCCCGGTTCTCCGACCAGGAGTAGAAGAACGACACGGCCACCCAGACACCGACACCGCCGAGAACGATCGCAGCTAGGCCGAAGAGACGGCGGATTGCGGACGATCCACTCACGGCAGGCTCTTCTCCGCCAGCGAGCGCCGACCCCAACCGCTCGCCTCAAATGGATTGCTCACGTATTCATCGTCCATCGCCTGTCCAAGATCGTCCGCGCGTCCCGATTGGTCGGATCCAGCCGGACGCAACGGCATACGCCCCCCCCCGGGAGGCGGGGTCTCGCAAGGAGTGGCTCATGCCGACCCTCGAAGCAAGTCGGCCGTCGATCGCCTGGCTGGCGACCCACGAAAGCGACTGAGGGTGAGAAAACGCTCGGAGGCTGTGTGGAATCGCTGAAGGGACAACTCCTCATCTCCGGTGGCGGTCTGTACGATCCGTCCTTCCGCCACACTGTCGTGCTGCTCGCCGAGCACGACGAGCGGGGCGCCGTGGGTATCGTTCTCAACCGGTCCCTCGAGCTCTCGGTCGAGGACGCGGTGCCCCTGCTCGCGGACCTGACCGTCGCCGGAGAGGCGCTTTTCGAGGGCGGGCCGGTGGAGCCGACCCAGGCGGTGCTGCTGGCCGACGTCGACGACCCCGAGATCCTGGACGTCCCGGTGCTTGGGACCGTGGGCTTCCTCACCGGCGAGGTGTCGGCCGAGGTCCGGCCGCGGGTGCGCCGCGCCCGCGTCTACGTCGGGCACTCAGGGTGGGGACCGGGCCAACTGGAGGCCGAGATGGAGGGCGATTCCTGGATCCTGGAGCCGGCCACCGCGGAGGACATCTTCACGGACGACCCGGACTCGCTGTGGCGGCGCGTCCTGGAGCGGAAAGGGCCCGACTACGCCCCGGTGGCCCGGATCCCGTTCGATCCCTCGATGAACTGAGTCGCCGCGTCCCTCACCGCCATTTGATCGAGCAACCCATGCTGGGGGACTGGGTGGTTGCCCCTGTTAAGCGAAGATTAATTGGCGCGATCGCTATTAAGACTTAAGCCCGAAAGCTTAATAGTGGCGCAGGGCATCGCCGTCGCGAACCATGCAGATGGCCGGGTCCGGGATGCCGTGCGTGCGTCAGCGGTAGACATCCCGCCGATGCCCGATTTTGACCCCGGTGACGGTCGAGGCGTCGTCGTCCACCGCATACAGGATCCGATAGTTGCCCTGACGCACGCGGTAGCGGTCGAGGCCGGAGAGTTTTTCGCACCCCGGGGGGCGAGGCTCTTCTCCAAGGCGCTGGATCCTCTCAGCGACCCGCCGTCGGTCTCGCTTCTGCCCTACGGCCTCGAGCTCCCTGGCGGCCGACTTCTTGATGCGCAGCTCATAGCTTGCCACTGCGCCTCAGGTCCTTCAGGACTTGTTCGAAGGAGAGGGTAGCCTCTTCCGCGCGGTCCTCGAACGCTTCCAGATCGTCAGCGTCCTCAAGCAGCAGCTCGTGCACGGCATCGTTGACGAGATCTGAAACGCTTCGATCCGTCGCGGCTGCCTTGAGGCGCAGGGCCCGATGGATCTGGGGATCGAAATAGACGGTGGTCCTACGACTGGTTGTATCCATACCCAACTGTGGCGTCAAAACGTTACAACGTCAAGACGTCGAAGGCTCCCGGCCCGAACTGCTCCCCCCGAGGATCCCCCCGGCCCGACGCTCCTGAGCAATCCCGCCCCCCCCGGTAACGCCGTCTGCTCCACCAGAGTGTCGGCGAGTCGCCGGGCGACGCCATTGGAGAACCGGACTCCAATCGCAACCCAGCCGACCGGTAGATCGCGTCAGGCACCTACGACGCCTTTGCCGCCTCGGCCTGGAACAGGCGGAACCGGGCACGGACGAGTTCCACGTCGGGGCGATCGTGTCGTCGGCGCGGGAGAGTGATCTCCACGCCGTGGAGCCCCTGGATTCCATGCAGCAGCGTTGGACCGTCTTCCTCATCGAGCAGGTCGGCCCGAACCTGAATCCTGAAGTCGGGAGTCAAGCCGAGGAAGTGTCGATCGAACGCCGCGTGGTGCAACCGACAAAGCGAGATGCCGTTGTTGACCACGGGCTCTCCCTCGGGCTCGGTATCGCCGAGAGGCCGCGCGCGGGCTCGAGCTCGCGCCAGGTGTATTTGAGCTGGGCGCCGGCGATTGCGGGGGTCGAGAGGAAAAGCGAGTCGGCGATGCGGTGGCGGTCGAGGCCGAAGTAGATGTAGTGGGCGGGGGAGGGG
>JBDLIK010000596.1:0-2900 GCA_039714895.1 Myxococcota bacterium
AAGGCGTCGCGATCCGCGCTCCCGTCGGCTGGGTAGCCGATGCCTCCGCACTCGGGTCCACTCCCGGACCAGGTCGGTGAGCAACACGCTGGTGAAGTCGCGCCCGCTGTTCCCAGCCGTCCCGCAGACCGCGGTCCGTGGGGTCGTGGCCGAGCTCCCACTCGCCATTCAGGTTGCGCCAGCGGGGCCGCACCAACAGCGGCCGCGGGTACTCGGGCCGCAGCAACATGTGGGTCCGCCTGCGGGCAGAGCCCGCAGGCACCACAGGCTTCGCTCGCCATCCCTGCGGGCGCCCGCTTCGTTCGCCTTCGGCTCACTGCGCGCCCGCCTCCGGCGGGCTTGCCTCGCTGCGCGCGCCTGCCGGCGCTTGCACTCCTCTCATCATCCTGCCTAGAGGACGATCACGCCCCGGGCGTTCACCCCCTTCTCCAGGTCCTCGAAGGCGCGGGGTGCTTCATCGATGGAGTAGGTGGCGGTGACCAGCTCATCCAGCTTGAGCCTGCCCCGTTGGTAGAGCTTGATGAGGTTGGGGATGTCCTGCTTGGGCTGGCCGGACCCATAGGTGGAGCCCATCAGGACCTTCTCCTCCATCCAGATGGTCGCCGCCGGCAGCTGGAGCATCTCGGTCATCTTGGGCACGCCGATGATCACGGCGGTGCCGCCTTTGCGCACCGCCTGGTAGGTCTGGGCGATGGTGGCGCCGAGCCCGATCACCTCGAAGGCGTAGTCGGCCCCGCCGCCGGTGATCTGCTGGATCTGGCCCACGGCGTCGCCGTCGGTGCTGGGGTTCACGGTGTGGGTCGCTCCGAACTGCTGGGCGAACTCCAGCTTCTTGTCCACCATGTCCACCGCCACGATGGTCTCGGCGCCGGCGATGGCGCAGCCCTGGATCACGTTGAGTCCCACGCCGCCGGCGCCGATCACCGCGCAGGACGATCCCGGCTTCACCCGGGCTCGGTTGAAGACGGCGCCGACTCCGGTCATGACGCCACAGCCCACCAGGGCGGCCTTGTCCGACGGCACCTCGGGGTCGATCTTGATGATGTTGTCCTTGTGAAGGATCGCGTACTCGGACATCACGCCGACTCCGGACATGGCCGCGAGCAGATTCCCCGAGGAATCCTTGACGGGGCGGGTGCCGTCCTTGGGGCCGAAGAAGGACTTCGCCCAGTCGTCGCAGAGGACGGCGCGGCCCTCGGCGCAGAAGCGGCAATGGCCACAGCTCGGGATCCAGCTCGGGATCACCTTGTCGCCCACCGCCGCTTCGCTGACTCCCTCGCCCACCTCGACGATGCGGCCGCAGGACTCGTGGCCGAGCACCAGGGGCGGCGGGATCGGCATGGTCCCGTTGGATGCGGAGAGGTCGCTGTGGCAGACCCCGATGGCCTCCATCTTGATCAGCACCTGGTTCGCCTGGGGCGAGTCGACCTCGATCTCCTCCACCTCGATCGGCTTCGTCCAATCCCTGCAGACCACCGCCTTGGACTTCGTCGACATGGCTCCCTCCCTTTCGTCGGATCCTGGGGAGGTGCAGTGTACGAGAGGCTCGACTCGGGTGTCAAAAAGGCAAGGCGGCGAAGCCGCCGCGCAGCGAGCCGAAGGCGAGCGAAGTGCGGGCTCCCGCCAGGTGGGCCAGCAGCACGTGCCGAGAGGCGCCTATAATGACCGTGGGATCCGCCCCTTCCCAGGAGAACACCCATGGCGATCCGCTTCTTCCGCCCCGACGACGCCCGTTCCCTGGTTCAGCTGGCCACCACCTGCGCGCGCTCCGAGGCCGACTTCGTGCTGAACCCGCTCTGGGAGAGCGAGGAGGAGCTCTTCGCCGACTTCGATCGCCACGGAGCGGACCCGGAGACCCACCTGTTGGTGGCCGATCCGGGGGACGGCGCAGTCACCGGCCTCGCGGGCTTTCTGCGCCGCCCTCCCGCCGACGTGGCCGGCCTGCTGTGCCCCATCGTGGCGCGGGATCAGCGGCGCCGGGGGCAGGGGGGCGAGCTGCTCCGGGCTGCGCTCGCCCTTGCCCCGGAGCTCGGCATCAAGCACGCCGCGGCTTCCATCGGCACACGCAACCGCTCCGGCTACACCCTGTTGGCCGCCCACGGCTTCCGACCCTCTCGGCAGCACTTCCTGATGCGCTGCGACGAGAAGCCGAGCCCCGGCACGCCTCCGCCGGACGTCGAGATCCTGGAAGCCAAGCCGGGGGACGCCGAGGAGATCCTCGACCTCTACCACGCCTGCGGGTTCGACCTGCGCAGCCTGGAAACGATGCGCGCGGTGATGGCCGACGGACGCCACGCCCACTGCATCGCGCGGCTCGGCGGTCGCATGGTGGCCTTCGCCGAGCTCGACACCCACTGGCCGGAGCGGGTCTGGGTCTCCTTCGTGGGGGTCCACGAGGCCGAACGTGCCCAGGGTGTGGGATCCGCTCTGGTATCCGCATCCCTCGAACGTTGCTTCGAGGGCGGAGCGCGCAGCGCACTGCTGCTGCTCACGCCCTCGAACCGCGAGGCCGTGCGCGCCTACGAGAAGGCGGGGATCCGGCGTCACCGGGTGATCGACGTGCTGGAGAAGCGCCTCTAGTGCTCGGAACCTGACCCAAGACCGTGACGAGAGTGCAAGCGCCGACAGGCGCGCGCAGCGAGGCGGAGCCGAGCGAAGCCTGTGGTGCGAGCTGGCGCTTCGCCAGCAGGCGGACCCACAATTAGAAGCGGTCCGACGGCCAGAAGACACAGGCGTCGGGCGGCAGGACCCGGCGCAGGTAGGCCTCCGGGTCCTCTCCCTCCTCGAGGGGAAGGCCGAGGCGACGCGAAAGCGCCGAGGGATCGAGGCAGCGCCATTTGACGGTGGGGTCGTCGACGACGCGCACCGCGATGCCCCGGGCGCGCAGCGCGGCCTCGAGC
>JBDLIK010000597.1:0-2899 GCA_039714895.1 Myxococcota bacterium
GCCGCTGGTCTTCGTGCACGGGCTGCTGGTCAACGGCGACCTGTGGCGCAAGGTCGTTCCGGAGCTGGCTCCGCGCTTCCGCTGCATCACGCCGGACCTCCCCCTCGGCTCCCACGAGCTGCCGATGCGACCGGATGCGGATCTCGGGATCGCGGGCGTCGCCCAGCTGGTCGCCGATTTCGTCGCCGCCCTCGACCTTCAGCAGCCCACCCTCGTCGCCAACGACACCGGGGGCGCGATCACCCAGGTGGTCATGACGGAGCACGCTCCCTGCGTCGGGCGGGTCGTGCTGACGTCCTGCGATGCCTTCGAAAACTTCCTGCCCCCGATGTTCCGGCCGTTGCAGCTCCTTGCCCACGCACCCCCTCTGCTGACGGGAGTCCTCCAGCTCTTCCGTCTGCGCGCCGTGCGACGACTTCCGCTCGCCTTCGGCTGGCTCGCCAAGCATGGAATCGAAGCGCAGACCGAGGAGGGATACGCCGGCCCCGTTCTCTCGAACCCCGGCGTGCGCCGCGACTGCTTCAAGGTGCTGCGCGACATCTCCCCGCGCTACACCCGCGCCGCCGCAGAGAAGCTCCCGGGCTTCGATCGGCCCGTCCTGGTCGCCTGGTCTGCGGAGGATCGCTTCTTTCCGCCCGCGCACGGACGCCGCCTGGCGGCGCTGCTGCCCCAGGGACGCTTCGAGGAGATCGCCGACAGCTACACCTTCTCGTCCGAAGACAACCCGAAGGCGCTGGCCGGGCTCATCGCCTCGTTCCTCACGGAGTCCGACGAGGGCAGCGCCTAGCGGGTGCGAAGGCGATCAATCCAGACCTCATCGAGCTGGGTCGGGTCGCGGCGAAACATCGACTGGCTCGTCCAGGCCTGGGCGAAGCTCGCGATCTCCTCCGGGTCGGTCACGCGAGAAGCCGCTTCGGCCGCTGCCCTTGATGTCCATCGGTCTGCGGGAGAGTTTACTACCGTCGGCGCGTGAGCACGGGAAGCCTCCGACGGATCGGGCTGCGAAGCGCGGTGGCGCTGGTGGTGGCCAACATGCTGGGCGCGGGCGTCTTCACCACCTCGGGCTTCTCGCTGGCGGACCTCGGGAGCCCGGGGCTGGTGCTGGTGGCCTGGGGCATCGGCGGGGTCCTCGCGCTCTGCGGAGCCACCTGCTACGGCGCCCTCGCCCGCCGCCTGCCCGAGTCCGGCGGCGAGTACGCGTTCCTCAGCGCGACGATCCACCCCCTCGCCGGATTCCTCGCCGGCTGGGTGTCGCTGCTGGCCGGCTTCACGGCGCCCATCGCCGCCGCCGCGCTGGGCCTCCAGGCCTACCTGGGCTCGGCGCTGGGCGACGCGGTGCGTCCCGAGTGGCTCGGATCCGGAGCCATCGTGGCCGCGGCGCTCATGCACGGGATGCACCTGCGGGTCGGCCTGACCCTCCAGGACGTCGCGGTCGGAATCAAGATCCTGGCGATCGCGGCGTTCGTGGTCGTCGGCGCGGTGGCGATCGGCGGGGTGGCCCCTCCCGCCGGAACCGCGCCCCTCGTCTTCGAGCCCGGCTCGTTCGCGGTGACACTCGTCTGGATCTCCTTCGCCTACTCCGGGTGGAACGCGGCCGTCTATGTGGGGGGCGAGGTGCGCGATCCCGACCGCAACCTCCCGCGCTCGCTCTGGCTCGGAGCCTCGCTGGTGATGGTCCTCTACCTCGCGCTCAACGCCGTGTTCGTCTACTCGGCCCCGGTGGACGTCCTCGCCGGGAGGGCCGACGTCGGGGCCGCCGCCGCCGAGGCTCTCGGGGGCGCGGGTCTCCGGCGAGCCCTGTCCGCGCTCGTGGCGCTGGCACTGTTCACGTCGGTCTCCTCGATGGTGATGGCGGGCCCGCGCGTCTACGCGCGCATGGCCGAGGACGGACTCTTTCCGCAGACGTTCCGCGCCGGCGAAGAGGTGCCGGGGGCTGCCATCGCCCTCCAGGCGGCGCTCGCCGTCGGGGTGGTGTGGAGCACGCAGCTCGCCGAGCTGCTCTCCTACATCGGCTTCACACTCGGGCTCTCGGCGGCGGCCACCGTGCTGGGCCTCCTGGCGATCCGCCGCCGCGAGGGCGCGGAGCGGGTCCCCATCCCAGGCTATCCGTGGATCCCCGTGATCTACCTGCTGGGGACCCTGGGCGCCGCCGGCTTCATGGTCGAGCGTCGCCCGGGCGAGGCGGCCGCCGGCATCCTGACCCTGGCCGTGGGGCTCCCGCTCTACGCATGGTTCCGACGCCGCCAAAGGTCGGCGCGCTAGATGCGATCCATTCACGTCCTAGGGAGCCGCCACCCTCAGCCGTCCCGACGCGGTCGCCCCTGCCAGGCGCGGATCATCGCGAGCGGATCTTCGGGTTGCTGTTCGTAGCGGGGTCCTGGGGCGAACGGAGCCCACGGGCGCGCGCTCCGCGTCCACATGTTCCCGTAGGGCTCCAGGCCCGCCACGTCCTCGAGGCTCCCTGCGTTCACGCCCCGCACCTGAGGGATCGCGATCTGGCCGCCCCACAGGATCGTCAGGCAGTTGGTGCAATGGGTCACGAGACTCTGACGCCCCTCCGGTCCTTCGAGGGTGTGCTCGCGCACGGGGCCCCGGGGCCCATCGATCGCCTCGCGCCGAACGAGCATCGACTGCCCGAATGCGGATCCCGCCTCGGCCTGGCAGTCCGTGCAGTGGCACAGGTAGAACGCGATCGGCTCCTCGCGCAGCACGAACTGCACGCGACCACAGCGGCAGCGGCCCGGGACGGCGATCGTCTTCATCGGCCTCTCCTCCTCCGAGTCCGCGACTCGTCTCGAGTCTACTCAAGGGGTGACCCAGGGAGCCCGAATCATCCGGATAAGTTGTCTTGACAACCTGCTGGGAGCCAGCCACCATCGGCCCCAGAGGAATCGCCCGT
>JBDLIK010000598.1:0-2888 GCA_039714895.1 Myxococcota bacterium
GTCCACCAGCGCTCGGGCGGCCTGCAGCGTTGCCCACGGGTCATAGGGATGGGCGCTGGCCAGCGCGACGGCGTCCTGCGCACCGAGGGTGACCCGGCGTGGAGCCGGGCCGGTGAGCGCTGCCAGGAGGGTGTGGGCCCGGGGGTCGCGTGGGTCGATCCGCAACGCGCGCCAGAGGAGCTCCCGGGCGGGGTCCTCGTGGCCGTCCAGGCGCTCCACCTGTGCGAGCACCACGAGCGCATCGGCGTTGTCGGGCTCGAGCGCGAGCGCCTCCTCGGCCCGTTGGCGGGCGGCCTCCCACTGCCCCCGCTGAACGGCCACCCAGGCGAGCCCCACGCGGGGCCGCACCGCGCCAGGCTGGGTGGCCAGCGCCCGTTGGTAGCGCTTGGCGGCGTTCTCGAGTTCTCCCCGCGCCAGCGCCTGGTCGCCCAGCTCCAGGAGGCTCGCGGTCGCGGCGCTCTCGGCGGCCGGATCCTGCGACGGCGTCGCCGTCCCCGGTGCGCGGCAGCCGACGCCGATCCCGACCGTGAGGACGAGGCCCACGACGAGCGCCAGGTCGCAGTATTGCCTCACCCGCGAGACGGCCTAGCGCCGGTCGCCCGGCGCCACGAACGGCATCCGGAACGGGGCGAGCTCGATGTGCACCGGAGTGGTGCCCCAGGGATCCCCGTCGATCTGCACGGGGGTCGGCTCGTCGGACTCGATCGCGATGGTGCGCCCCGTTCGGTAGACGACCTCCGGGAGCTGGGAGATCCGGTGGGCGAGTCCCGCCACCAGGTAGCGCAGCAGCCGCGGCAACGACGCTTCGGGGAAGATGCATACGTCGAGCACGCCCGACTGCGCATTGGCCCGGTCGGTCACCGAGAAGAGCCCCCCGTAGTTGCGCACGTTGCTGACCACCACCAGGGCCGCCCGTCGCGGACGCAGCCCATCGATGGAGACCCGGAGCTTCGGCGGCCGGTAGTCGAGCAGCGCCCGGGCGATGGGCGCCAGGTAGCCCCGGTAGCCGAGACTCCCCGAGCGAGTGCGCTGGATGGCGGCCACCACCATCGCGTCGAACCCGCAGCTGACCACGGCCAGGAAGCGCCGGTCGCCGACGAGCCCCACGTCGAGATGGCGCGCGCCTCCATCCAGGACCATCTCTGCCACTCGATCGGCCCGGCGCGGCAGATGGAACTCGTGCCCCAGCAGGTTGGCGGTTCCCAGGGGCAGCTGCGCCACCGGGATGCGGCCGGGATCCACGAGCCCGTTCAGCACCTCGTTGAGCGTGCCGTCGCCGCCCGCCACCACCAGCCTCTCGACGCCGGCCTCCAGCGACCGGGCGCGCTCCAGGGCGTCGCCGGGCCCCGTCGTCCAGTGGAGCTCGACGCTCGCCCCGCGCTCCGAGAGCGCATCGACCAGCTGCTGCACGCGCCGGGAGCCCTGGCGGCCGCCGGAGATCGGGTTCGCAACGATGAGGATCTTCAACTATGGCTCCGCGCGCCCAGTCTACCGGGTCCTTCCCCTGGGGACCCGCCCTTGACGGTCCGGGCCGCGTGCTTACTCAAGACACCAGCGCCAATCGGAGGAAACAACCATGGCTTTCGGATTCTTCGACTCCCGGTCGAACGACCTCTGGGCCGAGTTCGATCGGCTCCGCAGCGACCTCGACGGGTCCTTCCGGCGTCTCGGCGCGCGAAGGGCTTCTCCGCGTGGGCTTCCTTTCCCGCCCGTCAACCTCTACGAGGTCGCGGACGGCTACGTACTCACCGCCGAAGTGCCCGGCCTCGACAAGGAGGAACTCGACGTCTCGGTGGAAGGAAACCGCGTCACGCTGCGCGGGGAGCGCCGGATCGACGCCCCCGAAGAGGGGATGAGCGTCCACCGCTGCGAGCGGCAGGAGGGGAGCCTCCGACGCACCGTGGAGCTGCCGACGCCGCTCGACCCCGAGAAGGCCCAAGCGGTGTACCGCAACGGCGTGCTCGAGGTTCGGCTCCCCAAGGCTTCTTCGCACCAGCCGCGACGCATCGATGTTCACGCGAGCTGATTTCGAAGGACACAACCCGAAGGACACAACCCCGGAGGACCCCATGTCGATCCTGCGCAAAGACAAGCCCCGTGCCCTCGAAACCCAGGAGAAGACGCCCGTCGAGCGAGAGGCGACGCGGCCCGAGCTGATGTTCCGCCCCGACGTGGACATCGTCGAGCGGGAGACGGGCTTCGTGGTGACCGCGGATCTACCCGGTGTCGACGAGAAGCACGTGAACGTGAGCCTCGAGAAGGGCGTGCTGACCCTCGAGGGGCGCCTGGCCGCGCCCCCGCCCCCGGGCTGGACGCTGGTCCACGCCGAGTACCGGCCGGGAGGCTACCGCCGTGAGTTCGCGCTCTCCGAGCGCATCGACCCGGCCGGGATCCGCGCAAGCATGCGCGATGGCGTGCTGGAGCTGCAGCTTCCGAAGGCCGAGGTCCACCGGCCGCGCAACATCGAGGTCCGCGCAGGCTGAGGCTGGCGGTCCGCCTGCGGGCGAAGCCCGCAGGCACCCCGGTCGCCCGGGTCAGCGCCGCTCCGCTACCATGCAGGGCCATGAGCGAACGAAGGGCCCTCAACCGCCACAGCCGCCTCGTCACCGAAGGGGACCAGCGCTCTCCGAACCGCGCCATGCTGCGTGCGGTGGGCTTCGCCGACGCCGACTTCGGCAAGCCGATCGTGGGGCTCGCCAACGGTCAGAGCAACATCACTCCGTGCAATGCGGGTCTCGGAGAGCTCGCCGAGGCGGCGGATGCCGCCATCCGTGCCGCGGGAGGCATGCCCCAGAGCTTCGGCACCATCACGGTGGCCGACGGCATCTCCATGGGCACCGAGGGGATGAAGTGCTCGCTGGTCTCCCGGGAGGTGATCGCCGACTCCA
>JBDLIK010000599.1:0-2885 GCA_039714895.1 Myxococcota bacterium
CGAAGTGGCGATCCGTGAGGACGTCGTAGTCGATCAGCTGGATGCCGTCTTCCTGGTTGCCGTAGATCCGGTTGTGCCGGATGATGTAGCCGAGCGTCGGCCCCAGGTAGGGCTGCAGCCGGATCTCGATGCCGTTGCCCCCGTTGTTCCGGATCGTGTTGTGCTCGATCACGACGTCCACGGCCGAGTCCGGGTCGATGCCGTCGTCGGTGTTCTCCTCGAAGAGGTTGTAACGGCAGGTCCCGCCGCTTCCGTCCTCGTAGTCGACCCCGTCCGAGGTCCAGCGCACGCGGTTGCGCACCAGGTGGATCCTGGCCCGCACCGAGAGCCCGTCGTCCGCGTTCTGGATCGTGAAGCCCGCAATGGTGGCTCCGTCCTCGGCGCTGGAGGGCACGTCGATGGTGGCCGCGAGACCACCGCCATCGAGGATGGTGCCGTCGATGTACGACTCGTCCCCGGTGGACGCGAACCAGGACGCCAGCGTCACGGCCTTGGTGAGGATCAGATTCTCCTGATAGAGGCCCGGAGCCACGAGAACGAGGTCTCCAGCGCTGGCCGCGTCGAGGCCCTCCTGGATCGATGGGTAGTCGCTGGGCACCTCGAGGATGGCTCCCTGGGCAGCGGTGACGGCGATGCGGACCTCCGCCTCGCCGCTCTCGAGCACGCCGTCGCTGGCGCGGTAGCTGAAGCCGTCGGAGGGGGTCGCGCTGCCGTCGTGGAGGTAGCTGAAGGAGCCGTCGGCTGAGAGGCTCAGAGTGCCGCTCTGGACGTCGCGGGACAGAATCGCCGTGAGGGAGGCAGCGCCGAGGTCGTTGGCCAGCACGCCCGGAGCCGCGCGGGTGAGCGAAGCCCCCCGGGCCACCAGGTAGGCCCCGTCGTCGACCGCCACCGGCGGCACGTGGATCTGGCCATGGACCATCGAGCCGAGCGCAACGATGGCGCACAGCCCCAGGGAGCCGAGAGCGGCGTGAGCGGTTCCTCGCCGGCGCAAGGTTCTTCTCGATCGCTGAGAGAGGGTGGAGGAGAGAGCGGGACGCCTGGACTTGCGGATCTACGAGAAAGTGACGCAGGCCACGAAAAGGTGATGCTCCTTGGGCGAGGGGAAGATGAGGGGCGGGTCTTCCGCGGAGGGGTCCTTCCCGGAGCCCCTCGTGGGTGGCCCGAGAGGCATGCGGGGTGACGCGAAAGATGAGGAGTTTCGGTCGGGCGGGCCAATGCTTGATCGATCGGGCCGTCCGGGCGAAACTGAGGCCATCCCGGGAAGGCACGCCGAGGATCTTCGAATGAACGAGATTCATCTGGGGGCGCGATCCTTCGACCGCTTCGAGCCTCTGCTCTCGGCCGAGCGCTACGCGCAGACCCTGCGGGCGGCGGCCGCGATTCAGCTCCGCATGCGGGGTCGCGTGCTGTGGAACGTGAACTCCTCGGCCGTGGGCGGCGGGGTGGCGGAGATGCTGCGCCCGCTCCTCGCCTACTCCCGGGGCATGGGAGTCGACGCCCGCTGGCTGGTGATCCGTGGCGACGCGGAGTTCTTCCGCGTCACCAAGCGCCTCCACCACGCGCTCCATGGCTCCCGCGGCGACGGCTCGGCCCTTGGTGAGGACGAGCGCCGGATCTACGAGGACACCTTGCGGGACAATGCAGTCGAGCTTCTCGGCCACGTGCAGCCTCGGGACGTGGTGTTGCTGCACGACCCCCAGACGGCGGGGCTCGCGCCGCATCTGACGCGCGCAGGTGCGATCCAGGTGTGGCGCTGCCACATCGGGCACGACGCGACGAACGAAGAGGTGGAGCGGGGCTGGCAGTTCTTGCGCCCGTATCTCTCCGAGATCCCCGCCTTCGTGTTCTCTCGGGAGGCCTACGTTCCGATCTTCTGTGACCACGGAAAGGCCAGCGTCATCCAGCCCAGCATCGATCCCTTCTCCCCCAAGAACCAGGAGCTCGACGAGGCCACCGTGCGGGCCATCCTGGTGGGGGCCGGTCTGCTGGATGGCCCTCTTCCCGACGCCACGCCGCCGATCTTCGAGCGCGAGGACGGCACCCCAGGCCGGGTCGAGCAGCACGCGGAGGTGATCCGCCTGGGTCGCCCTCCATCCTGGGAGACACCCCTGGTGGTGCAGATCTCGCGCTGGGACCCCCTCAAGGACTTTCTCGGTGTGATGCGCGGCTTCGCGGGTGTGGTCGACGGCGGAGCGCCAGCGGGGGCCGAGCTGATCCTGGCGGGGCCCGACGTGCGCGCGGTGGCGGACGATCCGGAGGGCAGGGAAGTATTCGACGCCGTCGTGGAAGCGTGGCGCGCTCTCCCCGAGGTCGTTCGCGACCGGATCCACCTGGTCTCGCTTCCGACGGACGACGTGGACGCGAACGCAGCCATCGTGAACGCGCTGCAGCGCCATGCGGCGATCGTGGTCCAGAAGAGCCTGCAAGAGGGGTTCGGTCTTACGGTGACCGAGGCCATGTGGAAGGGCCGCGCCGTCGTGGCCAGCGCCGTCGGAGGGATCCAGGATCAGATCGAGAGCGGCGTTCAGGGACTGCTGATCAAGGATCCCACCGATCTCGACGCCTTCGCTGCGGCCGTGCGACGCCTGCTGGGAGATGCTGATCTGGCGGACCGGCTCGGCGCCGCCGCCCGGGAGCGGGTCCGGGAGCAGTTCCTGGGGGTGCGCCACCTGCTCGAGTACGCTCACCTGATCGAGCGGCTCGACGACGCTTCGGCCCCGGACGAGGGCTCCTGAAGACGAACGCGCCCGTCGGCGCGATCGTCAGCCCTGTGCGGCCGAAGAGGCGCGGGTCCTGCGCCTCGCCTGCTTCATCTCAGAGCGATCATGCTCTCTCCCCTCGGGGATGGGCGCGCCGGCGGGAGCACGAAAGCCGCGGTCACGGCT
>JBDLIK010000600.1:0-2883 GCA_039714895.1 Myxococcota bacterium
GAGGCCGGTCTCGGGACGATGCCGGGCACCGCCGCCGAGATCCTGGACGACTCGGTGCGCCAGATCCTCTCGCCGCGGAAGCTCTCGAAGGACCGCTGGGTGGAGATCGTGACCACCGCCCATGAAATCGGGCTTCCCTCCACGTCCACCCTCATGTACGGACACATCGAGAACGAACGGCACGTGATCGCTCACCTCTCGCTGCTCCGCGACATCCAGAAGGCGACCGGAGGCTTCACGGAGTTCGTCCCCCTCGGCTTCATCCACGAGAAGAACCTGCTCTTCCAACACCTGGGGGCTCGCGCAGGCTCGAGCGCCCCGGAGGATCTGCGGCTGGTGGCGGTGGCCCGCCTCTTCCTGCGGCCCTTCATCCAGAACATCCAGGTCTCCTGGGTGAAGATGGGACCCAAGCTCGCCCAGCTCGGAATCTGCTCCGGTGCCAATGACTTCGGAGGCACCCTGATGGAGGAGTCCATCAGCCGCGAATCGGGCTCGGACTTCGGCGAGAACCTGCCTGCCGAGGACATCCGGCGCCTGGTGCGCGAGGTGGGGCGCACACCCGCGGAGCGCAGCACGACCTACGAGGTGCTGCGGCGCTTCGACGACCCGGCCCTGGACCCGCCCTCGCTGGAGCCCGACCGACACAAGGAACTCTCCGGCCCCGCTCGCTGGCAACGCGCATCGACCGAGCGCGTCGCCTCGGTAGCAGCGAGACCCAAGGACGTTGCAACGGTCTGATCCGGGGCACCGGTAACGCGTGCGGCCGGGCACGATCCACCGTCGCCGCGCGCTACCGCCTCTGGTAGGCTGGGTTCCTGGGGCGCGCTGCGAGGCGGATGCTGGAGCGGGTCGGGCGGGAAGATGGAGCACGCGCTGGCGGCGCCCGGGCGTGGCTCCTCGGCGCGCTACTGCTCGCCCTCGCGGCTCCGTCCCGAGCCGAGGTTCCGTTCCCCACCTGTGCGGCGGCCGCCTGCAGCGATCCCTCCGACTTCGCCGCGTACCTCTTCGCGACCGCGCTCCCCGATGACTACGACCCGAGATCGGGCGAGGCGTGGAAGTACGAGCGCGACTCGGGCATGGGCATCGTGGGCGGCGCGGATTCCGTCTGGGGTGCCACGACGGGAAGGCCCGACGTGGTGGACGCCGTGCTGGACAGCGGCATCGAGTGGGACCGCCGCGACCTGGCGCGCGGGGTGTGGCTCAACACGGGTGAGCTCCCGGTGCCGGCGGGCTGCGCGTCCCACGATTGCAACGGAGATGGCTTCGTCTCCGTGGACGACTTCGAGGAGGCCTGCGCGGCCGATCTCAATGGCTCGGGCTTCTGCGACGGGCAGGATCTCATCCGCTTCTACTCCGACGGGGCGGACGACGACGGCAATGGCTATCGGGACGACATCGCGGGCTGGGACTTCCTCGACGACGACAACGACCCCTCGGACGACGTCCGCTACGGGCACGGCACCGGCGAGGCGTCGGACCAGGTCGCCGAGGCGAACAACGGCTCCGGCTTCCCGGGCTTCGCGCCCAGCTCGCTCTTCCTGCCCCTCAAGGTCGGCGACAGCTTCGTCGCCTTCGACACGGACTTCGCCCAGGCGGTGGTGTACGCGGTCGATCGTGGGGTCTCGGTGATCTCCGAGGCCCTCGGTGCGGTGTCGGCTTCGCCGACGGGCCAGGCCGCCGTCGACTACGCCTACCGGCGCGGCATCCCCATCATCGCGAGCGCTGCCGACGAGGAGAGCCGTCACCACAACTATCCCGCGAACTACGAGCACACGATCTGGGTCAACTCGGTCCGTGACGGTGACGGCACCTTCCTCGACGAGGAGGCGAACGGCTTCGACCTGCTCAACGGCTGCACGAACTACGGCGGGCGTGCCTGGGTCGCGATCCCCTCGGCCTCGTGCTCGTCGGAGGCCACGGGGCGTGCCGCCGGCCTCACGCTGCTCCTGGTCTCGCACGCGAAGAACCAGATCGACCGGGGCCTGTTCTCCCCCTACCCCGGGCTTCCGACTCCCTTCTCCGCGGAGGAGGTGCGCCAGCTGCTGCACGCTTCTGCCCGGGACGTGAACCACTCCGCCGATCTCTCGACCGTGCCCGCCTTTGCCGGGGGCCTGCTGGGCCTGGTGCCGCTCCGCCTCGTGCGCTTCCTCGGTGGCTCGGGCGAGAGCTCCTCCGTGCTCGCGGACGTCGACCGCGATGGAGTGCTGGACATCGTGCAGGCCAGCGCGGACGGTACCCTACGTCCTCGACGGCTTTAGCGGCGCGGAGTTCCCGGGCTTCCCCGTCTTGACCGAAGCCCTGGCCGTGCATCCCTCGCCAGGCTACGCGAGCGGCGAGATGCCGGTGCCGCGCGAGACGGTCATCGCCGCCCTCGCCGCCGACGACCCCGACGGCGACGGGGGGCTCGAGACGACCCTCGACGAGGTCACCGAGACCCTGCCCTCGCGGAAGCAGAAGCGTCTCAGCTCGCTCTCGAAGCTCGTGGGGCGCGCGCTCGAGTCGATCGACGCCGGACGCGACGCGCGCGTGCACGCGCTCGTCGGGTCCATCGAGCGGAAGCTGCGCAAGCACGCCGACACCGTGCCCGGGCTCGACCACGAGGACTTCGTGGACTCCGTGCGGGGGGCGCTCCGACTCGCCATCGACCAGACCGATTGCGCTGGAGGGAGCGCTCGATGCACGCGCACCCTGGCGCGCGCTCGATCGGCCCTCGTCGAGGGTGACCGCTTCCAGGCCCAGAGCGACGATCGCCGCGCGGTGCTGCGCTGGCGAAGGGGCCTCCAGGCGCTGGAGCGAATCGAGTAGCAGCCCTGGATCGGGGCGTAGCTGTGGTGCGAGCTGGCCTAGCCCGCAGGCGGACCCACCTTGCAAGCGCCGAAGGCG
>JBDLIK010000601.1:0-2871 GCA_039714895.1 Myxococcota bacterium
TGTGCGCCCATGCCCGAGGAGACTGTCGACGTCCTCATCGTCGGAGCCGGGGCGGCCGGTGCCGCGTTCGCGTGGAGCCTCGCGGATACGCGCATGAGGATCGTCTGTCTGGAGCAGGGCGACTGGATGGACCCCGCCCGTTATCCGACCACGGGAATGGATTGGGAGATGCACCGCTTCGGAGACTTCGCCCTCTCCCCGAACACCCGCGGTCGGCCGGAGGACTACCCGGTCAACGACTCGGGGTCCCCGATCGCCATCTCGAACTTCAATGCGGTCGGCGGTAGCACCATCCTCTACGCCGCCCACTTTCCGCGCTTCCATCCCTCGGACTTTCGCGTGCGCACGCTGGACGGCGTCGCGGACGACTGGCCGCTCGACTACCCGCTTCTGGCCCCCTACTACGACCAGAATGCCCGGATGATGGGGGTAGCGGGGCTGGCCGGAGATCCCGCCGGTCCACCCAAGGAGGTGCCGCTCCCCCCGGTACCCCTGGGCAAGCTGGGCGAAACCCTGGCCCGGGGCTTCAACCGTCTGGATTGGCACTGGTGGCCCTCGGACAGCGCCATCGCCACCCGCCCCTACGAGGGCCGCGCGGCCTGCATCAACCTGGGTCCCTGCATCATGGGCTGTGCCCAGGGCGCCAAGGCCAGCACCGACGTCACCTACTGGCCCGCCGCCGTGCGGCGCGGAGTCGAGCTCCGGACCCGCTGCCGGGTGCGGGAGATCACCGTGAACGAGCAGGGAATGGCCGACGGTGTGATCTACTACGACGCCGACGGCGTCGAGCGACGACAGACGGCCGAGGTGGTGGTCGTCGCCTGCAATGGCGTGGGGACTCCCCGTCTGCTCCTCAACTCGCGGTCCCGGCTCTTCCCCGACGGAATCGCCAACACGAGCGGTCTCGTCGGGCGGAACCTCATGTTCCATCCCTACGCCATGGTGACCGGTGTCTTCGAGGAGCCCCTGGAGGGCTACAAGGGCCCCACGGGCTGCTGCATCATCAGCCAGGAGTTCTACGAAACCGATCCCTCCCGGGGCTTCCTGCGAGGCTACTCCTTCGAGATGCTGCGCGGGATGGGGCCCATCTCGGCCGCGCTCTGGGGGATGTCGACGGGGCGGTTGCCGTGGGGATCGGGGCACCACGAGGCCTACGCGGAGATCTTCGACCGGACCGCTGGAATGGTGGTGATCTGCGAGGACCTGCCGGAGCCCCACAACCGCGTGACGCTCGACCCGGATCTCGTGGATTCCGACGGCGTGCCCGCACCGAAGATCGACTATCGCCTGAGCGAGAACAGCGGGCGGATGCTCGAGCACTGCGTCGCCCGGGGCCGCGAGGTCCTGGAGGCCGCCGGCGCCAAGGAGACCGCCGCGGAGGCCCCGCTAGCGCCGGCCGGCTGGCACCTGATGGGCACCGCCCGGATGGGGACGGACCCTTCCCGCTCGGTGGTGAACGAGTGGGGGCGCTGCCACGACGTCCGCAACCTCTTCATCATCGACGGCAGCATCTTCGTCACCGCAGCGGCGGTGAATCCCACCAACACCATCCAGGCGCTCTCGCTCTACATCGCCGACAGGATCAAGCAGAACCTCGCCAACCTCTTCGACTGACCCGGGATCCCCCATGCCTCGACTCCCCCATCGCGCTGGCTTCTCCCCCGACGAGACCCGCGGGCTCTCGGTGGTGCTCGACGAGATCATTCCGGGGCGCGAGGGCGTGCCCGGCGCGGGCGCTCTCGGTCTCGCCTCCACCGTCGAGGAGGCGCTCGCGGCGACGGCGGGCGCCCAGGCCGGGGTCGCCCAGGGGCTGGCGTCTCTCGACGAGCTCTCCCGCGGCCACGGCGCCGGGAGCTTCGCGGAGCTCCCGGGGCAGGAGCGTCGGGAGGTCTTGAACGAGCTCGCGGCACGGGAGCCCGGCTTCCTGCCGGGTCTCATCTTCCACACCTACGTCGGCTACTACCAGGACGCTCGTGTCGTCGAGGCCCTGGGCCTGGAGCCGCGCCCTCCGCACCCCGAAGGCTACGAGCTCGAGGCGGGGGATCTGTCGCTCCTCGATCCCGTCCGCGAGCGCGCGAAGATGTTCCGGAAGGTTTAGCCGTGCGCGCCCGTGCAGGGCCGGGCCCAGAGCAGGCCGCCGAGGTGATCCGCCTCGCTCGACCGGGCTGGCTCATCGCGGCGCTCTTCGCCATCGGGTTCGGTTCGAAGCTGCACGGAGTCGTGAGCGAAGAGACGCTGTTCACGCGGTTTCCGTCGGAAGACGGCTACCTCATGATGACCATCGCCCGCAACCTGGCCACCGGCCTCGGGATGACCACCGCCGCCGGGACCCTTCCCACCAACGGCACCCAGCCGCTGTCCATGCTGCTCTTTTCAGGTGCTTTCGCCCTGGTGGGTGGCGATCGCTTCCTCGGGGTGCAGCTCATCCTGGTTCTGGAGCTGCTCATCGCATCGTTGACCGCTCTCGCTCTGTTCCTTCTCGGCCGCAGGGTGCTCGCCGGCCGCGCCTACGCAGACCTGGCTGCAGCCCTCGCCGCGGCCGTCTGGTACTCGAGCACCCTCAATCTGCGCTTCTCGATGAACTGCCTCGAGACCGGCCTCTACGCCCTCGCCGTACTCGTCGTGGCGCGAGTCACTCTCTCGCTCGACGACCGGACCTCGTGGCGGCAGATGGCGGGCTTCGGGCTGCTGCTCGGGGTCGTCTTCTGGGTTCGCAACGACGCCATCTTCCTGATCGCCGCCGCCGCCGCCGTCACCGTGGGGATGGGTGGCCCGCGAACCCGATCGCGGATCCTCGGAAGGGCGGCGCGCATGGGGGTGGCCTGCGCGGCGGCGTTTCTCGTGGCCCTGCCCTGGCTCCTCTACAACTGG
>JBDLIK010000602.1:0-2868 GCA_039714895.1 Myxococcota bacterium
TTCCGCGCAGCTGGCGGCCGTGCTCCAACCTCAAGCTCGCAGTGCGCCGCTTCGCTCGCGTGTTCCCTTCAATCTCCCGGGCCCAGCAAGGTCAGGTGGATGACGGCCCGGCGTCGACCGTCGATCCCTACCAGATCATTGAGCGAGTCGTCCCAGAACGCAGCCAGGTTGCGGGCTGCGATGCCCAGGCTCTCGGCCGCCAGATAGATGCGCTGGCCCATGGCCCCTGCCTCGAGCAGCAGGTCGCGATAGCCCCGGGCTCCGGCGCGGCGACTCGCCGCGACCAGATCGCCCACCATCAGGATGGCCGCGGCGGCGCTGGCGGCTTTGGCCTGACCCATGCAAGCGCGACGGAGACGAGCCCGGAGGTCCTGCTGACGCAGGGGCGCGAGAGCCGACCGCTGCGACTGGTAGCGGTAGAGGCCCGGCGCGAGGCTCGCGACCCGGTGGGCGACCACCAGGAGCTCCACGTCCGGCGCGCGCTCCAGGCTTGGATGGGCGGCGGCCATCTCCAGTGCGAAGGCGAGATCGGCGGGGGCGAGCGGCTCGTCGACGAAGCGCTCGGCCGAGCGTCGCTTCTCGATCGCATCGGCGAGGGGAACGGCGGGTGCTCCCCTTCGTCGGGGCAGGGCTCCGGCGGTCGCACCCTGGCTCGGGTCCGTCGGACTGGGAGGCGAGAGCGGACCCTTGCCGGGTGGGGGGCTGTCCCCGGGCGTGGCACCCATGAGCTTGCTGGCCCGGTGGTAGATCCGCGGATCCTCCGGGTCGCCCGGGGGCTCGGGCACCAGCGGCGCGAGCCACCGCACCCTGGGAGCCGACTCCGGTCCGACCGGTCGTGGCTTCCCGATGGCGTGGAGGGCGCAGACCGCCTCCTTCCTTCCATCGATTCCCAGCAGCGCGTGCAGCCGATCGTCGTCGAAGCGCAGGGGGGAATGATCGGAGAGGCCCAGGCCGGCCGCAGCCAGACGCAGGTTCTCGCCGATGTGGCCGCTGTCCACCACGCAGTAGCGATAGCCGCGCGGTCCGTAGCGGACTGCGTAGCGATCGAAGACGTTGCTGAGCAGCACGGTCACCGCGGCATTCTCGAGACCCGCCTCCACGGCCGCGCGCACCTCGGTGCCGAAGGTCCCCCGGCGCAGCTCGACCAACGCGTGGTCCTCCACCGCGTAGTAGTAGAGACCCGCCGGGAGGCCCTCCACCCGCTCCGCCACGACGTACACCTCGCCCGCGTAGAGGGCGCCCGCCGAGGGTGCTGCGCGCAGCGGGTGTTCCGACCTGCGCCCCGTCACCCCGTTGCTGAGAGAGAGGAGCCTCGCCAGCACCGGGAGGGACAGCGGCTCCGGCGCAAAGGCTCCGGCCGGTGCATAGCCGCGCACGACCTCGCCGAGCGAGGGTCCCGGATCGGCCTCCCAGGCGGGTAGGCGGTGCCGGGGTGCTCCCGGGTAGGGTTTGAAGCGATCCGGTGCCCGCAGAGCACCTCGGCCGCCGCGGAGCGCCCGCCAGGGTGTATTGCGGGTTCCCCGGTGGATCGCCAGGGTCCAGTCGGGCTGCCTCTCTCCCGATGCGGAAGCTCTCCACAAGAGCCCCGCCAGGCCGCTTCCGACCAGGCCCAGGAAACGCCGTCGATCGGTCCACACGGGTCGTACCACGTCCTCGCGTCCGCATGGTAACGCGGGAGGGCACCCAGCGGTTGACGGGGACTACTTCACCAATCGCCTGCGCAGAAGCGTGACGGCCAGTGGAAAGAAGGCCACCGCGAGCACCAGGAGGTAGGCGGCGGAGATCAGGTGGCTCCTGTCCCACGAACCCGTCGCAAAGCCCCGTGCCACGTGGACCCCCGGTGTGAGGGGCGCCGCCCAGGCCACCGGCTGCAGGGCGGCGGGCAGGACCTCGATGGGGAAGAACGAGCCGCTGAAGAAGAAGAGAGGGGTGGCCACCACCGTGAAGACGAGGGTGAGCGTGGGCAGCGTCGGCGAGGCGGCGGCGAAGCACAGGCCCACGGCGCCGAACTCGAAGCCCACGTACGGGGCGGCGTTGCTCAGCATGTCGCGATCGCCGTTCGAAAGAATGGCGAGACCGTATCGACTCTCGAGTCGACCCAGCGCTTCGGTGACCTCGGGGAAGGGGCGCAGTTTTTCGATTTGAGCTACCAGCCACTCTACGTCTTCTCTCGAATAGGAAATGCCGGCGCGATCCATTACCTGGGAAACGGACCGATGTCCGATTTCTCGGTAGGAAGTATGCCCGCGATCACACAAGGCATCGATCATTGAGTTCTCGAAATGCGTGCGCCGCCACCACGTGACGAACTGATGCGGCCGTCCCTGCCACCCTTTCTCTTTCAGAAACGGTGTAGACGCCTCGGTGAGCCCGCCCTGCATGTCCACGACGGTGCCGTAGAGATCGAAGGTGAGAAACTTCAGTCCGCTTGTGGAGGCGATGGACACAGAAGGTGTGGTCATGACAATACCCGGGATCAGGGCGTCACTGCCCTTCCGACTGGGCCTGCACTACCGTTACGGCCGTGACCCGGTAGACGTCATCGGCGCTGCATCCTCTGGAAAGATCGTTCGCGGGCTTGGCAAGACCCTGGAGAACAGGCCCGATGGCCATGGCGCTGGCGAGCCGCTCCACCAGCTTGTAGCCGATGTTGCCCGCCTGCAGGTCCGGAAAGACGAGAACGTTGGCGCGCCCGGCGATTCTCGAGTCCGGTGCCTTGCGAGCGCTGACATCGGGAATGATGCCGACGTCCAGTTGCACTTCCCCGTCGATGGCAATATCGGGGCGCTGCTCGCGCACGATCGCAGTCGCCGCGATCACCTTGTCCGCCAGCGGATGCTTCGCGCTGCCGTGGGTGGAAAACGACAG
>JBDLIK010000603.1:0-2858 GCA_039714895.1 Myxococcota bacterium
TCGCACCCGGCTCGCCCATCCTCTCCGCGGCGCCCCCGGAGGCGTGCGCGCCCGCCGACCCCCAGTGCTTCCAGTACATGGAGGGCACCTCGATGGCCTCGCCCCACGTCTCGGGGGTCGCGGGTCTCGTCTGGAGCCACCTGCTTGCCACCGATCCCCCGAATGCCGACCGCGCCGAGGTGCGCCGCCGCATCCAGGACTGCGCGGACACGATGGGCGCCATGGGCCAGGACATGCGGGCTTGGAGCCGCTATGGCCGCTTGAACGCCCACGGCGCGCTCACCTGCGGAGGCACCCCGCCGCCGCCGGGCGCTGATCCCGTGCCGCCAGTCCACGTGGCCGACCTCGAGGCAGCCGGCATGAATCCCAACGGGCCCACCTGGGACGCCCAGGTGACCGTCACGGTCCACGGTGCGGATCACGCCCCGGTCGAGGGCGCTCAGGTGACCGGGAGCTGGAACGCCGGCTCGGGCTCGGGCCCGAGCGGCTGCACGACGAACGCCTCCGGCCAGTGCAGCATGACGCAGGCTGGGGTCCGCAAGAAGGACTCGAGCGTCAGCTACACGGTCTCGAGCGTCGGACCCCTCGCGTACGACGCGGGCGCCAACCACGACGCCGACGGCGACAGCGACGGAACGACGGTCGGCGTTGCCAAGCCCTGAGGTCCCCTGGACGGCCGGGGGCTGCGGGCTTCGTCGCGATGGCAATGACGCCTGCTTGCGTCTGCTGCCTTGGTGAAACGTTCGGATCCCGGATGGCCACCATATGAGATACCGGTATCGATACTGGTGATCGAGTAGGCTGACGCCATGGCCGAGAGTCCGGCCCAGGCGTGTGCCCTTCGGACTCGGCGAGGCGGTGCTCGAGGTCGCCTCCGGCCATGTACTGACAGACGAGATAAACGCGCTCCCCCTCCTCGGCGACGTCGTGGACGGTGACGATGCGGGGGTGGTCGCCCAGGCGCCCCATCGCCTCGGCCTCGCGGCGCACCCGGACCAGGTCGAGCCCTTCGCTCTTGACGAACGCGATCGCCACCTCGCGATCGAGGCGGGTGTCGCGGGCGAGGTGCACCCGCTTCTTGGCGCCCTCGCCGAGGAAGCGCAGCAGCGGGTAGCGGCCCCCCGCCAGGGTGTCGGGCTCGCCTCGCGCTTCCGACACGCCCGACGTGTTCGGTGCGGACGCGGCCGTCGGTGCGCGGCGACCCGCATCCAGCGCAGCTCCACACTCATCGCAGAAACGCCGGTCGCGCGGGTTCTCTGTTCCACACGCGATACAAGCAACGACGGTGGCCAGCGACCGGCCGCAGTCCCCGCAGTACTTGGCGGTCTCGCGGTTCTCGAGGCCACAGCTCGGGCAGGTCGGCACCGGCCGATTCTAGCGGTCCCCCGATCCTCGATACCACCACCCGGCTTCCGCCAAGTCACCGCCCGGCTCCGGTGGAACGCCTCCCGAACCTGTCCGCGATGCCGCGGGAGAGCTAGGGAGCGAAGCGCCAGGCTCAAGGCTCCCACGAGGGCGGCTGCGAGCAGCATCGAAACGCCTATGATCCAAGCCGAACCACGCCACCCACCCGAGGATGCGCCCTTGCCCAAGATCCAGGCCCAGACCGAGGAAGACAGCGATTTCTACAGGTTCCGCGGCACCGACTCCTATATCGTGTCTCGGCCGCTCGTCGAGGCCGTCAACTGTTCGATCGCCCTCGAGCGCCCGCTCCTGATCAAGGGCGAGCCCGGCACCGGCAAGACCCTTCTCGCGCGCCACGTGGCCGACGGCCTCGGGATGCCGATGGAGTCGTGGCACATCAAATCCACGTCCAAAGCGATCGACGGCCTCTACGTCTACGATACGCTCCAGCGCCTGAACGACGCGCGCTTTGGCGACGGCGATGTCGGCGACATCCGCAGCTACATCAAGCACGGCCCGCTCGGCCGCGTGTTCGCGGCCCAGAAGCGGCACGTGCTGCTGATCGACGAGATCGACAAGGCCGACCTCGAGTTCCCCAACGACATCCTGCGCGAGCTCGACGAGATGCGGTTCACCGTGCTCGAGACCGACGACGAGATCGTCGCGAAGGAACGGCCGGTGGTGATCATCACGTCGAACAACGAGAAGGAGCTGCCCGACGCGTTCCTGCGACGCTGCGTCTTCCACTTCATCGAGTTCCCCGAGCCCGAGCTGATGAAGCGGATCGTCGACGTCCACCATCCGAACCTCGACACCACGCTGCTCGACCAGGTGCTGATCAAGTTCTACTGGCTGCGCGGCCAGAGCGAGCTCCGCAAGAAGCCCTCGACCTCGGAGCTGATCGACTGGATCGCGGCGCTGCTGCGTTCGGGAATCAGCCAGTCGCAGCTCGAGGCCCACCTCCCGTTCCTCGGCTCCCTGCTCAAGAACGAGCAGGACACGGCGGCCGTGCAAGACTACGAAGACCGTGGCGGCAACCTGCCGGCCCGGTGGAGCGACCTCGGCCCGAAGTACAACCAGTAGCCGGCCCCGGAAGTGGACCCATGTTCCTCGACCTGTTCTACGGCTTGCGCGATGAAGGCGTGCCCATCTCCATCCAGGAGTGGCAGATGTTCGCGACCGCTCTCGAGAAGAACCTGCACCAGAGCGATCTGATGGGCTTCTACAACCTCGCCAAGTCTTGCCTGATCAAGAGCGAGACCTACTTCGACGCCTTCGACCGCGTCTTCGCCCACATCTTCCACGGCGTCGAGATGGAGCTGTCGCCGAGCGACGAGCTCCTGGAGTGGCTGAACGACCCGAAGAACTTCGAGGGCCTGACCGACGAGCAACGCGCGGCGCTCGAGCACCTCGACGCCGACGAGCTGATGAAGCAGTTCCTCGAGCGGCTCGAG
>JBDLIK010000604.1:0-2856 GCA_039714895.1 Myxococcota bacterium
GTCCGGAAACAGCTGCGAGATGCTGTCGCCGTCGTGAACTGCCTTGATCGCCGCGGCGGAGAGGGGGACGACCGACAACACGGTCAACTTGTCGCTTCGCTTCTCGGCCGGGACCGCTACCGTCCGCCGCCAAAGCGCCGCGGTCGAGCACGGCGGCAACCGGGAGGCGCCCGGCAGACCGGTGCGCGCGGCGGGGCGGCGGAGGCCGCCACCCTCTCGTTTCACGCCCCCGCGGAGTCGGCGCGCTTCCTCCGCGCCGTGCTCGAAGACGTGCGCGAACGCCTCGCGGGCGCCCGACCGCCTTCGCTTCGATCTGGGGCTCCGGGACGGAGAGGCGCCCCTCGCGGTCTACGACTCGGGAGAGCGCATCCTCGGTTGAGGATCTCACCCTCGCCGGAGCGGCTGCGGCTGCCCGACCCGCAACGGGCTAACCGTATGGCATGGATCTCCTCGCGGACGACAAGGGCAGGCGCCGGGAGAGATGGGCCGTTGCGCTCCTGCTGATGGTCTCGGTGCTGACGGCCCTCGGCCTCGCGGAGGCTGTGGTGCGCCTGCTCCCTTCGACTGCGCTCGGGTTCGAATACTCGGCCGGCCGCTTCACGAAACCGGCGGAGTTCGAGTACCCGAATGACTACAACTCTCGAGGCTTCCACGACGTTGTGCACGGCCCAAAACAGGCCGGTGTGCAGAGAGTGCTACTGCTGGGAGACTCGTACGTGGAGGCCTACACGGTTCCGCTCCTTCAGACCGTGGGGCGCCGGCTCGAGCACCATCTGGACTCGTCTGAACCCGGCCGCTTCGAGGTGGTCGCGATCGGCCGGAGCACCTGGGGGCAGGCTCACCAGCTCGAGATGCTGCGACGGCTGGGCCCCGAACTCCGTCCGGACGTGGTGGTCACGCTGTTCCTCTCGGCCAACGACATCCGGGACAACTCCCCCGAGCTCCAGGAGGCCTTCGAGGCACAACGCGCGCGCGTCCGCTTTCCCTGGCGTGGCTGGCCTCGCTTTTCCGGCGACGACGCGCCGCTCTTCGTGCTGCGCCGATCGCGGCTCAATCAGCTGCTCTCCCACCGACTGGCGCTCGCCGGGAGCGGACGCGACACCGGGACCATCCCGATCGACTACCTCGTCTACGCCACCCCGCCGGACGAGAGCTGGCGGAGGGCGTGGGCTCGGACTGCAACGCTCGTCCGGAAGACCCACGAGCTGAGCCGCGAGCTGGGGGCGCGATACGCTCTGGTGGCTGCCTCCACGCCACACGGCGTGCTGGGTGCCGAGGACGGGCTGCGCGCGCTCATCGAAGCGTACCCGGCCATGCAGCACGGGGAGTGGGACCTCGACGCGCCCAACCGGCTGATCGCGCGCCTCTGCCGTGGGGAGGGGATCCCGTTCCTCGATCTCGAGCGACGCTTCCGGGACGAGACCCGCGGGAGCGGACGGCGCCTGCACTGGAAGTATGACGGCCACTGGAACGCGGCCGGAAACGACCTGGCCGCACAATCGATGGCACCGCTGGTAATAGAGCTCCTGCACGCGTCATCGAAGGTGTCGGAGGTAGACCTCCGTGGCCCCGATGCGCCGGTGCAGGCGGTAGCCGGCGCGGAGTAGCGCGGGTCGCAGCGCTTCTCCCAGCACGTCCGGCGTCCAGAGACCCACCACGGCGACGCGCACGCGGCGCTCGCCGACCATGCTCAACAGATCCGCCTTCGAGAGCACGTGGAACCTACGGCGCTCGTCGGCCGGGAGGGCCCGGGCCGCGATGTGGGCGAAGTGGTTCTCGAAGCCGGGCACCGAGCGTCCCTCGGACTCGAGCAGGTAGCCTGGCCACTCTGCCAGTACCGCCTCGCCAGGCTCCACCAGGGCGTCGATCGCCGCGGCGACCTCCCGGAGGTGCGGCACGCGCCGGTTCGGGGCGTCGGTGGGACCCGCGACTCCAACCAGGGGCCAGCCGCGGACCACCACACGCTGCGCCCCAAGCCCTCCGAAGACCAGCGTGAGCGCGCATGCGAACGCGGCCAAAGACCCGGCGAGGGCCGGGCCGCGGGTCCCCATCGTGGTGATCTTCACGAGCAACGCCACCGCGTTCAGGCAGAGGTAGGGAACCAGGATCGCGAAGTACTGGGGATAGCTCGGCGTCGGAAGGATGCTCACGAACGAGAGCCCGAGGACGAACGACAGCGCGGGCGGGAAGCTCCGCCGCCGCCGGGCCATGAGCGCGAGGTACCCGAGGTTGGCCCAGAGCAGGCCGCTCAGCTGCGGCGCGACGCTCCCGAAGGCGCGCGGGTTGCTGGCGACGCTCTCGAACGTCGGCGCTCCCAGCAGCCACCGCACGACCCAGAGCTTCTGGGAGAGGTTTTCGACCAGTCCGGTCTCGCTGCGCAGGGCGTGGTAGCCGACATTGCCGAACCAGAAGGCCTCGGGAGCGAGCGCGAAGGTCACGAGCGCCGGTACCAGCGCCAGGCCGAAGCCAGCCGCCAGCGCCAAGCCGCGCTCGGTCCGCCGGCCCGCGGTGCTGGCGGCCAGGCCGTGGACCAGGACTACGGGGAGCAGGATCGCCATGGGCAGCCGGGCGCAGACGGCGAGACCCAGCAGCGCGCCGCACAGCAGCGCGCGGTTCCGCGTCCACCCCTCGGGCCGGAGCTCCGAGAAGGCGGCGAAGGCCAGCACCGAGGACAAGGCGTAGGTCTTGGCCAGCGGAAGGAAGCTCATCACCTCGGTCGAGGCGGCGTAGAAGAGCAGGGCTACCCACGCCCAGACCTGCGCGCCATGGACGCGTAGGACGTGGCGCGAGTTCCGCTGCTCGCCGATCTCAAACCATCAGGGCAATACGTGATGGAAGACCTCCATGCCGTTGGTG
>JBDLIK010000605.1:0-2854 GCA_039714895.1 Myxococcota bacterium
GTCCCAAGGGTTCGGCTGTTCGCCGATTAAAGTGGCACGCGAGCTGGGTTTAGAACGTCGTGAGACAGTTCGGTCCCTATCCGCCGTGGGCGCAGGAGATTTGAGGGGAGCTGTCCCTAGTACGAGAGGACCGGGATGGACGCACCTCTGGTGTACCGGTTGTCGCGCCAGCGGCACCGCCGGGTAGCCATGTGCGGATGGGATAACCGCTGAAAGCATCTAAGTGGGAAGCCCACCCCAAGATGAGATCTCCCTGGAACTTCGGTTCCCTGAAGGGCTGTCCTAGACGAGGACGTCGATAGGCCGGAGGTGGAAGCGCAGCAATGCGTGGAGCTGACCGGTACTAATCGCCCGTGAGGCTTGACCACACCCGGGGCGCGAGCTCTGGGCCCGGAAAGCTATTCGGTTGCAAAGCCGCCGGCAGGCGGCTGCGCAGCGAGCATCAGAAGGACTCGCGGCCGAAGCGCGATTTTGACAGGATCAGGTTTTCCCACCGTCGATGGAGCGGGGGCCACACCCGTTCCCATTCCGAACACGGAAGTTAAGCCCCGCATCGGCGATGGTACTGCCGGGTTTCCCGGTGGGAGAGTAGCACGACGGTGGGATACTCTTCGGCGGCGTCGCCCCAGCTGGGCGGCGCCGCCTTCGTATCTGCAGCCAGCAACAGGAGATCGTGTGAAGGACGAGGACCTCTCCTCTCTCTTGTCGGGCCCGCATCCGAGGATCGCCGAGAAGCTCCTCGAGGCCCGGACCATCCTGATCAACGGCGAGATCACCTCTCGCCTGGCCCAGAGCGTGACCTCGCAGCTGCTGGCCATGGCGGCCGAATCGGACGATCCCATCACCGTGTTCATCCACTCCGAGGGCGGCCATGTGGAGGCCGGTGACACGATCCACGACATGGTGAAGTTCGTGACGCCGCGGGTGCGCATGGTGGGCACCGGCTGGGTGGCGAGCGCGGGCACGCACATCTACCTGGCGGCCGCGAAGGAAGACCGCGTGTGCCTGCCCAACACCCGCTTCATGATCCACCAGCCTCACGGCGGTGGGGCGGGCAAGGCCAGCGACATCCGCATCGAGGCCGAGGAGATGCTGAAGGCCCGCGACCGCCTGAACGGCACCATCGCGGAAGCCACCGGACAGCCGCTGGAGAAGGTCGAAAAGGACACCGAGCGCAACCACTGGATGTCGGCCGAGGAGGCCTGCGAATACGGCATCGCGAGCCGCATCGTCGCCAGCGCAGGCGATCTCTAGGAGTACCGGCTGCCGGCGCAGCCCGCAGCCCTACGGGGTCAGGCCGAAGCTCGAAGGGACGACGCCCGAGCGCATCACCACCACCGTCGGGCCCTGGGAGAACAGAGGCATGCGGTGGCCCACCCAGCTGGCCGCGCGGTTTCCCTCGAGCCAGACCGAAAGACGGGGCAAAAAGGGCGCCGCCAGGCGCGAGAGCAGCGGGCCGAGGTCCAGGCTGTAGCGGATCTCGACGACCTCCTCGTCGCCCCGGGTCTGGCGTCCGGCCACGTGGGCGGTGGCGTCGAGCACTCGGGCGCCCCCGCGACACAGGACGAACTGGAAGTCGATCTCCTGAGCCTCGCCGCGCACCAGCGGAACGAACAGCAGGTTGAGCGGCACGTTGGCCACCCGGTCGCCGGGGGGGAGCTCGATCCGTTCAGCCTCCCCGGAAGGCGGCATGCAGACCACGACGCCTCGGACATGGTCCACGGTGAGCACCCCGAGAGGGTTTCCGCCGGCGTCGAAGGATCGCGAGCTCTGGGAGAGCGGTCGCAGAGTCTCCGTTCCGTCCGGTCGGTCGAGCCTCGCGGTGACGATGGTGCGCTCGGCGCCTTCGATGCCGCTGCGGGCCTCGAGCTCGACGAGTCCATCCGGCTGCTCCTCGATGCGGACCAGGGCGTCGCCTACCCGGAGCCCGGACTCGTCGTAGGTATCGGCTGGAATCGAGCCGAACGCGTCCGGCGTAGGCAGCCGCAGCGCCGACTCGGCGAACCCCGCCGGCGCCCAGAGCAGCGCGAGCAGACCGGCCAACCATGCAGCCATCCGGCGGGGAAGATCCACGGTCCGAGGATTGTAGCGGCTGACCCCGGGCCCACGAGTCGAGGGCCCCCAGGGGCCCCCCGTGTAGAGGAAGATCTCCGGCCGGCTGGCCCTGTCAGGAGAAGCGCGGCTTTCGCTTCTCCAGGAACGCCCGGACTCCCTCCTGGGCATCCGGGGTCTGGGAGGCCGCGGCCATCGCCTCCGACGCATAGGCGTAGGCGGCGGGGGTGTCGAGCTGCACCTGCTGGTAGAAGGCCTGCTTGCCGAGGCCCTTGGAGAGACGGCTGCCGCGGGTGGCGCGGTCCAGAAGGGACCGGGTCTCGGCGGCAACCCCCGGGTCGGGCACCACGCGGTTCACCAGGCCCCACGCCAGCGCCGTGGGAGCGTCGATGGGGTCTCCGGTGAGGAGCATCTCGAGGGCGTGCTTGGGGGCGACGGCCCGCGCCAGGGCCACGCCCGGCGTGGTGCAGAACCACCCCCCACGACCTCCCGGTACCGCAAAGCGCGCCGACTCGCCGGCCACGGCGAGGTCGCAGCTGGCCACCAGCTGGCAGCCCGCGGCGGTGGCGAGCCCTTCCACCTGGGCGATCACCGGCTGCGGAATCGACTGGATCTCCTGCATCAGATCCGCGCACACGGCCAGCAGCCGCCGCATGCCCGGCAGGTCGCGGCCGTCCATGTCCGCGAAGTCGTGGCCCGCCGAGAAGACCGGCCCCTCGGCGGCCAGCACGACGCCGCGGGCCGCGTTCTCCCCGGCGCCGCGGAAGGCCTGCAGGAGCTCGCGCAGGTGGGGTTCCGAGAG
>JBDLIK010000606.1:0-2849 GCA_039714895.1 Myxococcota bacterium
GGGCCGAACGCCTCTTCGCCACGGTCTTCGGCACCGTGGGGGTGCTCGCGCTGGTGGCCACGGCGCTGTTCTGGTGGCAGGCCGAGGCGCTGATTGCGCTGCAGTTTCCGCGCTTCGCCCCGGAGACGATCGCGCTCACCGTTCGCCTGACGCGCATCGTGCTGCCGGCGCAGATCTTCTTCATCACGGGTGCCATCATCCGCGCCGCCCTCATGGCGGAGGGGCGCTTCGGGGCCCAAGCGCTCGCGCCGGTGCTCTACAACGGCACGATCATCACGGCAGGTTTCCTGTTGGCGCCGCGCCTCGGCGTGGAGGGCTTCGCCTGGGGCGCTCTGCTGGGCGCCTTCCTCGGCCCCTTCCTGGTGGGCTGGCTGGACTCTCTCGGCCGCATCCGCCTGCGCGTGCGGGTGGCCCCGCTCGACCGCGAGTTCCTCGGCTATCTGGTGGTGGCGGCGCCGCTGATGCTGGGGCTGTCGCTGCTCGTGGTCGACGAGTGGTACGAGCGCATCTTCGGCGGTCTGCAGGCGGCGGGGACCGTGGCGCGACTCGGATACGCGCGCCAGCTCATGCTCGTCCCCGTGGCCGTCGTCGGACAGGCCCTCGCGGCGGCGGCGCTGCCCTTCCTGTCCCGGCTCTGGACCGAAGGCCGCCGCGAGGAGCTCGACGAGCTGGTGATCCGCACGCTGCGCATCAGCGTCGGCCTGGGCGTGCTGGCGGGGGCGGGCCTTGCCGCCTTCGCGGGGCCGGCGGTGGTCGTCGTCTACCAGCGGGGCCTCTTTACCCCTGAGGACGCGGGCGCGGTGGCGACGCTGCTCTCGATCCTGGCACTGGCCTGCCCGGCCTGGGTCGTGCAGCAGGTCGCCCCCCGGGCCTTCTACGCCCGGGGCGACACCTGGCGGCCCATGATCCTCGCGTCGCTGATCGCCGTGGCGATGATCCCCGGCTACTTCGTGCTGGGCGAGCGCTACGGGGCGGTGGGCATCGCCTGGGCCGGCGTGCTCGGCATCAGCGGCAACGCGATCGCTACTGTGCTGCTGGCCCGGGTGCTGCACGGCGCGCCTCCGCTCCGCCCGCTGCTCGGAACGCTGCTGCGCTCGCTGATGATCGCGGCGGCAGCGGTCGCCGCAGCCCGCCTGGCGGCGCCAGGGATCCCCGGAACTCTCGGCTCTCTCGCCGACCTGGCGGCGGGCGGGGCGGTCTTCCTGGTGGTGGCGGGGCTTGGGGTGGCCGTGCTCGGCGACGCACCGACCCGCGAAGCCGTGCTGCGCCTGCTGCAGCGTCTGCGCTTTCGGCGCCTGGAGCCGTGAGCTGCCCATGGCCGTCGTGGCGCCCAGTGGCTGGGAGTTCTGGGTCGACCGCGGCGGCACCTTCACGGACTGCATCGGTCGGGCTCCCGATGGGCGGCTCCACAGTGCCAAGCGGCTGTCCTCGGACACCGCCGCCGTGGAGGGCATCCGCGCCATCCTCGAGCAGGCGCAGGCCCTCGCTCCCGGAGATCCTCTGCCCGACTGCCGGGTGAAGCTCGGCACCACCCTTGCCACCAACGCCCTGCTCGAGCGACGCGGCGCCGCGACGCTGCTGGTCACCAACCGAGGGCTGGGGGATCTCCTCGCCATTGGGACCCAGGAGCGTCCGGACCTGTTCGCGCTGGCGATCGAGAAGCCCCCGCCTCTGCAGGACGGCGCCCTCGAGGTCACCGCACGCGTCGCTGCGGACGGGGCGCCGGTGGCGCCTCTCGATCCGGGCGCGCTGCGCGAAGCTCTCCGCGCGCACCTCGCTTCGGGGTGCCACTCGGTGGCGGTGGTGCTGATCCATGCCCACGCTCATCCAGAGCTCGAGGAGCAGATTTCCAAGCTCGCGCGAGAAATGGGCTTTCCCTTCGTCGTCGCGTCCCATGAGGTGGCCCGGGAGGTCGGTCTGCTCGCGCGCGGCGAGACCACCGTGGCCGACGCCTACCTGACGCCGCTGCTGCGCGACCACGCGGTCACCCTGGCCCGGGCGCTGCCGGGCTCTCCCTTGCGCTTCATGCAGTCCTCCGGAGGGCTCACCGACGCCGCCCACTTCCGGGGCCCGGCGGCGCTGCTCTCGGGCCCTGCCGGCGGGGTGGTGGCCGCGGCGCGGGTGGCGGGCGATGCCGGTCACGCGCGCGCACTCGGCTTCGACATGGGGGGCACCTCCACCGACGTGTCGCTGGTGGTGGACGGCGAGGTCGAACGCTCCTTCGAGACCGTGGTGGGCGGTGTCCGCGTGAAGGCTCCCATGCTGCGGATCCACACGGTCGCGGCCGGCGGTGGGTCGCTCTGTCGCTTCGACGGCTTCCGTCTCACCGTGGGTCCCGAGAGCGCGGGCTCGGATCCGGGCCCCGTGTGCTACGGCCTGCGGGACGCAGAGGGACGGCCTCGGAGTCGGGAGCTGGCGCTCACCGACGCGAACCTGCACCTCGGCCGCTTGCAGCCCGACCGCTTTCCCTTCGAGCTGCAGCGCGAGCCGGTGGCGGGGGCCCTGGGCGGGCTGGCGCAGGCGCTGGCCCGCGAAGGGTTCCGGCTCGAGCTCGACGAGATCGCCGCGGGCTTCGTGGCCGTCGCCAATGCGAGCATGGCCCAGGCCGTCTTGCAGGTGTCGCTGGCGCGGGGCATCGATCCCCGGGACTGCGCGCTGGTGGGGTTCGGAGGCGCCGGCGGCCAGCACGTCTGCGCCCTGGCCCGAGAGCTCGGGATCGGGACCGTGCTGCTGCACCCTCTGGCGGGTCTGCTCTCGGCCTACGGCATCGGGCTTGCCGAGGAGAGCTGCGATTGCCAGCGCGACGCGGCCCGCGCCCGGCTCGGTGCTGCGGGCCGCGCGCCGGCGGC
>JBDLIK010000607.1:0-2848 GCA_039714895.1 Myxococcota bacterium
AGTGCCGCCCACGCCGACGATCACCGTCTAGTACTCACCGCGCGCTCGGAGAACCACCTGCACGGACGGCACGACCTCGAGGACACCATCGCCCGCCTGCGGGCCTTTCAGGCGGCGGGTGCCGACGTCGTCTACGCGCCCGGGCTCGCGGACCTCGGGCAGATCGGGGAGGTGGTGCGCTCGGTGGACGTGCCGGTGAACGTGCTCCTGCGCCCCGGGGGTCCCGACGTGGCCGAGCTCGCCGAGGCCGGCGTCGCCCGCATCTCGGTGGGGGGGGCCTTCCACCTGGTCTCCCTGGCGGCGGTGGAGGCCGCAGCGCGCGAGCTGCTCGAGCAGGGCAGCCTCGGTTTCCTCGAGCAGGCCGTGGCGGGTTGGAAGATCCGGGCCCGCGCCTTCCAATGAGCCACCCCGCCGCGCGGCTCAGCTGGCCGAGGCTCGGCAGCGGCCGATCCTGAGCCGCCATGGAGATCCAGCTCAACAACCTGCAGGTGCTGATCCTGGCGATCCTGGTGCTGTGGGTAGGGGTCGTGCTCACCGCGCGGGTGCCCTTCCTGCAGCGGCTCAACGTGCCGCCGGCGGTGAGCGGCGGCGTTCCCTTCGCGGTGCTGCTGGCGGTGGCGGGGGGCACGGCCGGGCTCCAGGTGGAGTTCCAGCTCGACCTTCGCGACGACCTTCTGCTCTGCTTCTTCTCCACCATCGGACTGCAGGCGAAGTTCGCCCGACTGCGGGAGGGCGGCGGGCTGCTGGGGCGCATGCTGCTGCTGACCGTCCTCTTCCTCTTCCTGCAGAACCTGATGGGCGTTGCCGGCGCCCTCGGGATGGGGAGTCCGCCCGCACTGGGCCTGCTGGGGGGCAGCGTCGCCCTCGCCGGGGGCCACGGCACCGCCATCACCTGGGGACGCCTCGCGGAGAGCCGCGGCGCCGAGGGCGCCATCGAGATCGGCCTCGCCTTCGCGACCTTCGGCCTCATCCTCGGCGGGGTCGTCGGCGGCCCCATCGCCAACGCTCTGGTCCGGCGCTTCCGGCTTCGCACGCCGGGCACCGGCCACGGGGAGGATCGCGTGGGCGGCCGCGAGGGCGAGAAGGCCCACTCGATCACCACCGGGGGTGCCATCAACTCGATCCTGCTGCTGGCAGTGTGCGTGGGAGTCGGCGCCCAGGTGAACGCGCTTCTGCACGTGCGCGGCATCATCCTGCCCGGGTTTCTCACGGCCATGGGCACCGGCATCGTGCTCACCAACCTTGCGGACTGGCGGGGCTGGCGGCTGGATGAGGAGTCCGTGGACCTCATCAACGACCTGACCCTGCACCTCTACCTCGCCATGAGCTTGATGAGCATGGCTCTCGCCTCGGTGTTGCCATACATCGGCCCCATCGCGCTCATCCTGACCCTGCAGGTCGCCCTGATCGTGGCGTTCACCTGGTTCCTGGTATTCCGGGTCTGCGGGAGCGACTACGACGCGGTGGTGGTGTGCGCAGGCTTCGCAGGCCTCGGCCTCGGGGCCACCCCGGTGGGCGTCGCCAACATGAGCGCCGTCTCCCGCCAGTACGGGCCCTCGACGAAGGCCTTCCTGCTCATCCCCTTGCTCGGTGCCTTCTTCCTGGACATCGCCAACGCCTTCGTGATCCAGGCCTTCCTGGCCCTGGCGCGCTGAACGCAGCCTTCTCTGCCGTCGGGTTCCGCATTCGCCGGTCTCTCGACCGCGCAGATCCTGCGCGCTCTTGGGACTTCCAGCCGATTCGACGCCCGGGGAGGCCGTCGCCGGCAAGATTGGAGCATGCCATCCTTTCTTCGGCTCGACCCATGAGCGTAGAATGGGCGTCATGCGCGTCGTCGGGCTCAAGGTAGGGTGGCTGGTTGCTGCTCTGCTGGCCGCCCCCGGCCCCGTCCCGGCCGATCCGGCCGAAGCAGCCGCGCCGACGCCGGAGATCGCGTTCCCTGCCCTCGAGCACCTGGAAGACGAACGTCTGCTCGGGATCTGGCGCGAAGGGGTCGAGCTCGAGGTCCGAGAGGAGCTGTTGGCGGCCACCGCGTGTTACGAAGACATCGCGCGGGAGCTGCCCCGCTCGCCGTTCATCCACTGGCGCATCGCCCGCAACTACTGGCGCGTGGGGGAGCGTCTGCCCTGGGAGGACAAGGCCGGTCGCATGTACTACTTCGAGCTGGCAGAAGGCTGGGCCGACGGGGGCCTCGCCCTCGACGAGCGCTGCGGCGAGTGCGTGCTCTGGAAGCTCGCCGCCCGAGGACGCCAGGCCTCGACCGGAGGCCGGGCCCGGGCGGCCCGGCTGGCGTCGGAGATCGCCGAGCTCATCGACCGCGGCATCGCGCTGCAGCCCAGCCACCGGGACCACGCCGCGAACGCGACCCTCGGCAACCTCTACTACGCAGGGTCGGCCTTCTATCGGATCCTGCCCGACTGGTGGTGGCTCAAGCTCGTGATCGGCGTGCGCGGCGACAAGCGGCGCGCGCTCGACTACATCCACCGCGCCCTCGAGATCTCGGACTCCCGCATCGACTACTGGGTGGAGCTCGGAGCGGTGCAGCTCTGCATCGGTCACAGCAGGGGCAAGCCCAAGCGGATCGAGGAGGGCCGCGTGGCGCTGCGCCGCGCCCTCGAGCTCGAGCACTTCCAGAGCACGGATCGCTACGACGTCGAGCACGCGCGGATTCTGCTCCGGACGCCCGAGCGCGCCTGCGGCTATGCGCGGGACGGCTGGATCGAGCTCGACGATCCCCGCGAGCGCGTCGCCGAGCCCGCGGCGCCCGAGGTCGGCTGACCCGTTTCCTCTTGCTTCGGACGCCCAACCCGCCGAGAATCGAGAGCGGAGCGGGGTTCCCGATGCGGCA
>JBDLIK010000608.1:0-2847 GCA_039714895.1 Myxococcota bacterium
CCGCTGACGCAGCGCCGTGGCTACTCACGGCGCACGTCCGTGGAGGCTGCGCTTGACTTCCGCCCAGCCTTCGACGGCCGGGGTCGAACGGTCGCCCCCTCAGATCCCCGAGAGGGCCTGCTCGAGGTCGCTGATCAGGTCCTCCGCATCCTCGATGCCACAGGCGTAGCGGACCAGCGAGTCCGTGATGCCCAGGGAGATGCGCTCGTCCCGTGGGATGTCCCAATAGGACATGAGAGCCGGCATCTCGATCAGGGACTCGACGCCCCCGAGGCTCGGTCCGATGTAGGGGATGCGACAGCGGTCGACGAAGCGGGCCGTGGTCTCGAAGTCCCCGTCGACCTCGAAGGTGACGACCCCGCCGAAGCCCCGCAGCAGCCGCCTGGCCACCTCGTGGTCGGGGTGGCTCGGCAGGCCGGGATACCACACTCGGCGGATCCTGGGATGGGCTTCCAGCCAGCGTGCCACCGCCAGGCCGTTCTCGTTGTGCCGACCCACGCGGATCGCCAGACTCTTGAGGCCGCGCAGCAGCAGCCAGGCCGCGTGGGCATCCAGCACCCCGCCGAGCACCCCCACGGCCCCCCGGATGGTCTCCACCAGCTCCGAGGGGCCCGCCACCACCCCCGCCAGCAGGTCGTTGTGTCCCCCCAGATACTTGGTGGCGCTATGCAGCACCAGGTCCGCGCCGTCGGAGAGCGGGCAGTGGTTCACCGGGCTTGCGAAGGTGGAGTCCACGACCACCCGCACCCCCCGGGCATGGCATACCCGCGCCGCGTCCGGAAGATTGATCACGCGCAGATAGGGGTTGGTGGGGCACTCGGTGAAGAAGAGCGCGGTGTCGTCCCTCAGCGCATCGGCCAGCTTCTTGGGGTCGGCCGGCTCGATCACGCTGGTCTCCACGTCGAGCTTCGTCAGGTAGTCGCGGATGAACTGGCGGGTGCGGCGATAGCAATCGCTGGTGACCACCAGGTGCCCGCCCCGGGGCAGCAGCGCCAGGAAGGTCGTGGTGGCCGCACACATGCCCGAGGCGAACAGCACCGCCGCCTCGGCCCCCTCGAGCTCACAGACCTTCCGCTCCACCGCCCGCCAGGTGGGGTTGCCGTAACGCCCGTATTCGTCGCGAGAGGAGCGGCCCTCCTGGAAGGCGCGCACCTCCTCCGAGTCTTCGAAAACGAAGGTGGAGGTCTGGTGGATGGGAGTGGTCAGGGCGTCGTCGGCGCGGGAGTCCCGCTCGCCGCCATGGACGGCGCGGGTGGACTCCCCCGGTCGCGGAGGGCGTTCCTTCATCCCAATTCTCGCTCGGCCAGGCGCTTAGCACGTCGGGTGCGGATCCCCGAGAGGAGGGTCCGAGGGCTTGCAAGCGCCGGAAATCGTCCCGTTCTTCGAACCCGAGGCTTGCGAAGGTAGGAGAGGAGGCCCCGCTGTCAACCGAGGTTTGATCTCACTCCACGTAGCCCAGGGCCCGCAGGGCCTCCTCCTCGGCGGCGGAGATCTGGGCCGCCTCGCCGGAGCCCTCGGCACGGTTCCTCTCGGCCAGCTGCTCCTGGGCCTGGGCGTGGGCTCCGAGCTCTCGGGCCACCGCCGGCTGGGCCTCCACGAGGTTGTCGCTCTCGTCGGGGTCGCTCCCGACCGCGTAGAGCTCGAGCGAGGACAGACCGCGCGGATTGCCGGGGTTGGCCTCGATCAGCTTCCACTCCAGGGTCCGGATGCCCCGCAGCACGTTGCCCTCGTGGTCTTCCTCGAGAAAGGCCATGCCGTCCGTCTCGCTGCGGCCGCCCTTGCCCCGGCGCAGGTCGACGCCCTGCATCCCGGCGGGCAGCGCCGCCCCGGCCGCCACCACCAGCGTGGGCGCGACGTCGATGCTGCGCACCAGGTAGTCGGTGGCGTCGGGCTCGGCCTTCCATCCGGCCGGCCAGCGGACCAGCAGGGGGACGCGCACCTGCTCGTCGTAGAGCGTCAGGCCGTGCCACCACCCCCCGTGGTCCTGGAACTCCTCGCCGTGGTCGGCCGTCAGCACGATCAGCGTGTCTTCGGAGAGGCCGAGGGACTCGAGACGATCCAGCAGCTCGCCGAAGTTCGCGTCCAGGTAGCCGATCTCGCCTTGGTAGAGCTCGCGCATCTGCGCGGCCAGCTCCGGATCCGGATGCTGGTTCGACACCCGTGCGATTCCCTGGCCATCGTAGGGATGGGCGAAGTAGGGATCGTGGGGATCCATGTAGTGCAGGAACAGGAAGAATCGCGAATCCCGGTGGCGCTCCAACCAGTCGAAGGCCAGCTCGTTGACGACGGCCGAATCCTGATAGAAATCTCCGAAGCGCAGTCCCTTGCGGAACTTGAAGAAGACGCTGCGTCCGATCTGATACAGGATGAGCTTCGAGGAGGACTCCTCGGCCCCGAAGAGATAGTCGGGACCCAGGTAGTGGTACTCGTCGAAGCCCTGGTCGAAGCCGAAGCTCTCGGCCAGGTTGATGTTGGAGACGATCCCTCCCGTGGTGTAGCCCCGCTCCTGCAGCACCTCCGCCACCGTCTCCACCCCTTCCGGGAGCACCGCCGGCTTGCTCATGGCGCCGTGGCTGCTCGGCACGAGGGAGGTGAGCAGGCTGGCGGTGGCCGGCTTGGTCCAAGAGGCGTGAGAGAACGCCTGGTAGCGGGTGCCACGTCCGTCGGCGAGGCTGCAGAGCTTCGGCGTTGCCACGGGCGCCCCGTAGCAGGAGAGGTAGTCGGCGCGCAGGGTGTCGACCATGACCAGGAGGAGGTTCGGGCGCTCCGCCAGGGCAGCGGGGATGGAGGGCCGCGAGGCGGCTGCGGCATTCCCGGGCCCGATCAGCCGGGACAGCACGCCGCCGC
>JBDLIK010000609.1:0-2843 GCA_039714895.1 Myxococcota bacterium
TCGAGGGCTAGCGCGCGCGGTACGGGCGCCCCAGCACGCGGCGGCGGAACTGCCGGATCACCGGGATCCGCTCCAGCCAGCTCGAGGCGTCGGCCCGGGAGGGGTCGTGGTGGTTCAGCTCTCCCGCGTAGCCCGCGGGAATCTGGTCGAGGGCCGATCCATCTTCCCCGTTGGGCGAGTGGTACTCGAAGCCGGGCAGGCAGAGGTCCTCGTCGGTGGCCACGTCGATGGTGCGCACGCCGTAGCTGGAGAGCTCGGTGGTCGTTGCCTGGGGCGGTACGATCCAGACGTGACTCGGCCCCGCCATGAAGAGGTACTGGATCTCACGGTTCCTGGAGAGGATGCGGAAGCGCTGGAGCCGCCCGCCGTACATGCGGCTGCTGGAGTTCCCCACCTCCAGGATGCCGCGCCCGAAGTCCGGCTCGTAGCCCCGGATGAAGCGGAGTGAAGCCGGGTCGTGGCGGCGGGTGAAGCGGGCGATCTTGCGGCCGCCGTTCACCAGGTTTCTGCGATCGGCCTGGGCCCGGCGGCGTGGCTCGATGAAGTCCCGATAGGCCTGGATGCGGTCGTTCGGCCCTCGACGCAGCACCAGGCCCACGGCCTTCTCGTCGCGACGGACGCGCCCGGTGCGGCGGATCAGGTCCTCGAAGGCCGTCTGGACCTCGAGGGGTAGGTCGGTGGTCGATTCGTCGGAAGAGATCAACTCCTCCCCGTCCTCCAGGGTGGTGCAGATGTCCCCCTTGCCGATCCAGTTCTCCGCCTCGGAGCGCACGTAGTGAGAGGCGGCTCGCCAGACCAGGGAGACGTCCTTGTAGAAGATACGCGGGTAGATCTCTGGGCTGGGTCCCGATGGCCCGTCCTGCACCACGTACCCGACGAAGAAGCGGATGTCCTCGTTCTGTCGGACGTTCGTCAGGTACCAGATGGTGTCGAAGAGCTGGATGCGGTGCTTGGGGGTGTAGCCGGCCGTGAGCAGACTCCGCGGCCGCCGCCGGGCGCTGCCGGCAGGAAGCAGGCGGGCGCCCTCGGCCAGGCGCTGTCGGAACTCCCGCTCCACCTGGCGCGGGCCGACCGCCGAGGGCTCCACACTCGGCACGATGCGCCTTTCAATCGGTCCGGCCATGCGCTCCTCCGGCTCGCGCGTCGGGCGGACGGTAGCCCGGGTCGGGCGATTTGTGGGTCCGCCTGCGGGCGAAGCCCGCAGGCACCACAGCTACGCTCGGCTCCGCCTCGCTGCGCGCGCCTCCGGCGCTTGCAATCCTAGGACGATTCTGGGGTCAGCATCCTACTTCATCCGGCGAGCGGAGCGCGCTACTGTCGCTGGTCGAGGGAGGAGCCGCCCATGGCCCATCGCGTCATTCAATGGAGCACCGGAAACGTCGGCGCGTTCAGCCTGCGCGCCATCCTGAACCATCCGGAGCTCGAGCTCGCCGGGGTGTGGGTCCACGACGAGAAGAAGGCCGGCCGCGACGCCGGAGAGCTCTGCGGACTCGCGCCCGTGGGCCTCGCGGCCACCCGCGATGCCGACGCCCTCCTCGGAGAATCCGCCGACTGCGTGGTCTACACCGCCACCGCGGACCTTCGGCTGATGGAGGCCGTGGACGACGTGGCCCGCATCCTGCGCGCAGGCAAGAACGTCGTCTCGAGCAGCCTGGTGAGCCTCGTGCATCCCGCCCATCTCGGCTCCGCGGTGCAGGACAAGCTCGAGGAGGCCTGCCGGGAGGGGCACGCCAGTCTGTTCGTGAGCGGCATCGATCCGGGCTTCGCCAACGACGTGCTGCCCCTCACCCTTTCGGGCCTCGCCGAGCACTGGAGCGAGATCCGCATCCGCGAGATCGTCAACTACGCGACCTACGACCAGCCCGAGGTGGTCCTCGGAACCATGGGCTTCGGAAAGCCCATGGACGAGCTCCCCATCCTGCTGCGGCCAGGTGCTCTCACCGTGGCCTGGGGCGGAACCATCCGGCTGCTCGCCGAGGGCCTCGGCCTCGAGCTAGACGAGATCACGCAACGCTACGAATGCCTTCCGGCCCCGAAGGATCTGGATACCCCCATGGGCACCATCCGCAAGGGCACGCGTGCGGCGTTGCGTTTCGAGGTGGCGGGCGTCGTGGACGGCACGCCCCGCCTGGTGGTCGAGCACGTCACCCGCATGCACGACGACCTGGCCCCGGAGTGGCCGTCGAGCTCCGGTGGCTACGAGGTGATCGTCGAAGGAGTTCCCCGCATGGTGTGTCGCCTGGATATGGCCGACGAACACGGAGACCACGCGGTGGGCGGCGTCGTCCTCACCGCCACCCGCCTGGTGAACGCCATCCCGTCGGTGGTCGCGGCGAGCCCCGGCTGTCTCTCGGCCCTCGATCTGCCGCTCATCACGGGCCGGGGGCTGCTGCGCTAGGAGGCGGACCGGGCGAGCACGGGCGTGTCCCCGGGACGGATGCTATACGCGACGCCCTCATCAACCAGGAGATCCCAATGAAGACACTCGCTGGACTCGCCGTGGCCCTGCCGATCCTTCTGCTGGGGGCGGCACCGTCCCTTGCCCAGAGCGTGGCCGACGAGGTGGAGCTGGTCCGCAGCATCGTGCAGACCGAGCGCAAGGCCATCGTGGCCAAGAACATGGCGCTCAGTGAGGCGGAGAGTGAGGCCTTCTGGCCCGTCTACAACGAGTTCGAGGTCGCCATGCGGGGCGTCGGCGACCGCCGCATCAAGCTCCTCACGCGGCTCGCCAAAGAGTTCGAGACGCTGACCGACGAGCAGGCCCTCGAGCTCATCAGGGAGTACTTCAAGTTCCAGGATGAGCGGGTCAAGGTCCGCAAGTCCTTCGTGAAGAAACTCACGAA
>JBDLIK010000610.1:0-2842 GCA_039714895.1 Myxococcota bacterium
TTCGGAGGCCGCCTCGGCGAGCGGCACCTCGGGACCCTCGGCGATCTGGGTGCCTTCTCGTTCTACCCCTCCAAGAACCTCGGCGCCTACGGCGACGGCGGAATGCTCGTCACCCAGGACGACGCCCTCGCCGCTCGGGTGCGGATGCTCCGGGACCACGGGGCAAAGGCGCGCTACCACAACGAGATGCTCGGCTACAACTCCCGCCTCGACGAGTTCCAGGCCGCGGTGCTGCGCATCAAGCTGCCCCACGTCGAGGAGTGGAACCAGGCGCGACGGGAGGTCGCCGTTCGCTACGAATCGCTGCTGAAGGGGGCTCCCGGACTGCTGCCCCCCCAGAGCACCCCCGAGCACGTCTTCCACCAGTACACCGTCCGGATCGCAGGAGAGCTTCGGGACGACGTGCACCGGGCCCTCGCCGAAGCCGGCGTGGCGTCGATGATCTACTACCCCGTGCCGCTGCATCGCATGCCCCCCTTTGCTGCGGGCGCTCGGGCGCGGCCGGCGGCCGAAGCTGCGGCGCGCGAGGTGCTGAGCCTGCCCATGTGGCCGGGACTCGACGCCGCGACCCAGAAGCGCGTCGTCCTCGCGCTGCTCGCGGCCCTGCCGGACTCCTGACCCGATTCCGGGACCGGATCAGCTCGCGTTTCGGCCCCACCAGCCGCGCCAGAGCGTCGCGAGCAGGATCCGCAGGTCGAAGCCCAGCGACCAGTTCTGGATGTAGTAGATGTCGTGCTCCACGCGTTCGTGGAGGCAGGTATCGCCCCGCCAGCCATGGATCTGGGCCCAGCCCGTGAGTCCGGCTCGCACCTTGTGGCGAAGCATGTAGCCCGGGATCTCGCGGCGAAACTCTTCGATGAAGATGGGACGCTCGGGCCGCGGCCCCACCAGGCTCATGTCCCCGCGCAGCACGTTCCAGAGCTGGGGAAGCTCATCCAGACTCGTGCGGCGCAGGAAGCCGCCGAGCCGGGTGCGGCGCGGATCGTGCGCCGAAGCCCACACGGGCCCGGACTCCCGTTCGGCCCCGGTCACCATGGTCCGGAACTTGAACATCCGGAACAGGCCGCCGTCGAGTCCCACCCGGTCCTGGGAGTAGAAGATCGGACGACCCATGGCCAGGCGCACGCAGAGTGCCACCCCCAGCATCGGCGGCAGAGCCACCGCCAGGCCAAGGGATGCCAGGATGAGGTCGAAGGCACGCTTCTGCACCCCCGCCCATCCCACGAAGGGTCCGTCACGCAGGCTGATGACGGGGAGCCCGTCGAGCTCTTCCACCGTGCTGCGCAGGGTCGCCACCCCCAGCAGGTCGGGCACCAGGCGCACGCTGGCGACCTCGTCATCGAGGTCTTGCAGGATCTTGCCCAGGCGATCGGACTCGTCCCGGGGCAGCGCGATCAGGACCTGATCCGTGCGCTGGCGGCGCATCACCTCCTTGATGGCGCCGTAGCCCGCCAGCACCGGGACGCCCTGGAAGCTGCGCCCGATGCGACCGGGGTCGTCGGAGAGGACCCCCAGCACCCGCAGTCCTGCCTCGGGATGGGCGTTCACGCGCTCGATCACCTGCTCCGCCAGCTCTCCCGCCCCCACCACGAGCACGAAGCGGAGGTTGTAGCCACGCCGCCGCAGGCCGCGCAGGGCCGCCCGAACCGCCACGCGGTTGGCGCTGACGAGGAGGATGGAGAGGCCCCAGAAGACCGCGATCACGCTGCGGGAAAGGAACAGCCGGCCGGCGGCGTCCGTGGCGAGCAGCAGCACCACGCCCATGGTCGACGCCCCGATCACCGCCCCCGTCTCCCGCAACAGCGACCCGGTCCGTTGGGGCTCGTAGAGGCGCCGCGCGCGGAACAACCAGGCGAAGAGCAGCGGGATACCGAGCCCTGCCAGGGCGTAGCGCACCGGATCGGGGGGCCCGAGGGGCACCTCCCAGGACGTGTGAAAGCGCAGCTGGTAGGCAAGCCCCCACGCGGCGGCCACCAGCAGCAGGTCCGTGAACAGCAGGAGTCCCCGGAAGACCTCGCTGTAGCGATACAGCATCTAGCTGTGGGTCCGCCTGCTGGCGAAGCCAGCTCGCACCACAGCTACGCTCGGCTGCGCCTCGCTGCGCGCGCCTTCGGCGCTTGCACTCTCGTAGCGGTATAGGGTCAAGTTCCTAACCCCCCGGATCGTGCGGCAGCAGCTCGAAGACGCTCGCGGCTCTCCCCCCGCCCCTCGCCCGGTGGATCGGGCGCAGGGAATGGGGCACCGCCTCCCGAAACCCCGGATACTGCTCCTGCTTCCCATCATCGAGGATCAGGTAGCGAACGCCCCGACGCCGAAGCTGCTCCAGGGTCCGTCCCTCGATCCGGTCCGGGAGCAGAAGGAAGCGCGCCGAGGCATAGTAGGCCACCCGGCGTCGTCGGGCTGCCACGATGCCGGCGGCCGGCTCCTGGGACTGCAGCCACTCGGCGGCCCGCCGTTCGGCCATGCCGTTGCTGCGATGGGGCTTGAGTGCCTTGCCGAGGCCGGCGGCGGCGACCAGCGCCAGGAGCAGCAGCGTCACCCGACCCGGGCGGCCCCGCAGGCCTCCCGCGCGAAGCCGCGCCCCCGCGGCCGCCAGCCTCTCCACGCCGAGCGCCGCGTAGCCGAAGCTGGCTGCCAGCGGAGGAAGGGCGTGACGCCGGCTCAGGTATCCGGCGTTCAGCTCGAGACCCACGAGGACGACCGCATAGCTGGCCACCACGCCGGCGACCAACGCGCCGCGCAGCCCCGGCCGTCCCCGGGCTCCCCAGAGCCCGACGAGCAGCAGCAGCAGCATGTCGGGCCGCAGGACGGACTGCCCGGTGTCGAGGACCGTGACCACGGC
>JBDLIK010000611.1:0-2841 GCA_039714895.1 Myxococcota bacterium
CGGGGCAGCTTCGAGCAGCGCGACGACGACCTCACCGAGGAAGTCGGTCTGCCGGTCCAGCGCCTCCTTCGTCAGCAGATCCTCGCCGTTCAATTGCCTATAGAGCGGTGCGATGGCGAAGTAGCCGACGACGATGTGGTACATCGCAAGGACCAGCAGCGGGATCTGATCGGGCCGCCAACGATTCGCCCCCGGGCCCATCTCGATCATCTCGTGGGCCCGAGCGAAGGTGGGCGCGATCCACTGCCGCAGCAGCGGGGTCAGGCGCTGCCCCCCCGACAGCGTTTCGTGCAGGACGAGCCGCGGCAGATTCGGACGCTGCGCCAGCAGTCGCATCACCCGACGCACGACTTCCCGCGAGTCCGGCTGGATGTCGGCGCCGGCGTCCGCGAATCCGGAGAGGATCGCGAGGACCGGGGCGATGCCCCTCTCCAGCACCGCCGTGTAGAGCGCATCCTTGCTGGGGAAATGGTTGTAGAGGCTGGGGATGCGGAGGCCGACCCGATCGGCGACGTCGCGCAGGCTGGTTCCCGCGTATCCCTGCTCCGCGAACAGCGCCTCGGCAGCATCGAGGATGCGAGCCGCCGTCTGCAGGCCCCGACTCCGGGAGAAGCTGGTACTCGGACCCGCGGGCATCCGTGCGCCCCTTTTGCTTACGATCGATCGTTAGTCTAGGGATGGCAGGCGGCCTGTCAACGCGTGCAGAGAATTCAGAATTCTCTTAACTAATGGTTTTTATTAGAGTTCTCCCTTGCCTGCAGCGTTCGGCCCCACCCCCCGAGCGGACGCCTGCCGGAGGGACCCCCGGCGCGACCCTGACCTCCGTCATATCGCCCTCCAGGGAGCGGCACTAGCATCGAGCAGCTGGTGGGCGGAGTTGTGTGCCTCGGCGCCTGAGTCCGGCGCCTGGCTCGAGAGGCCGCGGATGCACGCCAGGGAACTCGGCATCGAACTCCAGGAGGTCGTCCGTGAGCGCCCGCAACCCCATCCGACTGCGCGACGCGCAGGCCGCCATGCGCGCACTCCTCGCGGATCCCGATGACACGGCCCAGGCCTTCAAGGTCATCGCGGCCATGTCGGGCAGCTCGGGCGAGCGGCTCTACAGGCGCTTCCAGCGCTCGCCCACCGGGGCCCGGATCCTGCGCGAGAAGCGAAGCCTCGTCGTGATGATCGGCGACCTCGACAGGTTGCGGGCCATGCCCGCCGACTCGCTGGGACAGGCCATTGCCGACTTCTACGAGACCGAGGAGATCAGCGCCCAGGGCCTCATGGCCGCGAGCGAGGCCGGCTTCGGCGAGCGGGAGCCCGGCTAGGGGATGGACGACGAGCAGCGGATCTTCGGGGAGCGCCTCCGCGACCTGCACGACGTCTTCCATGTGCTGGCCGGCTACGGGCGAGATCTGCGCGGCGAAGCGGCCGTGCTGGCGTTCACTGTGGCGCAGACGTGGAACCTCGGTGTTGGATTCATCGTGCTGACTGTGCTGCGGCGGGCAGGTCTGCGCTCGGAGCTCGGCCGGCTCATTCGTGGGGCCTTCCGCCGCGGCCGGCGCGCCACATGGCTCGTGGACCTCGACTGGGAGGCCCTCCTGCCCCAGCCGATCGACCAGCTGCGACGCGATCTCGGGGTGGGCCCGCCGCCGGCCTACGAGCAGATGCGCTCGGCGGGCGCTCCGGCCTTGGCCTGACGGGTACGCCTCGGACCCTATGCCTCCGCGCAGATCCGCTGCCTGGTGTTGCCGGTGGGCGCCGAGAACGATTCGCTGAGAGAGCCGATGAGCAACGACGAATCCCTACATGCTCAAGGGTCTTCTCGGGCACCCTCCCCTATGAGGCAGCGGGCGATCTTCGCCCCGATCCCGCGGGCGCCGCCCGTCACCAATGCAACCTTGTCCTGGAGTCTCACCGCGTCCCTCCGTGGGCCCGGCGCTCGTAGCGCCAGCCCCGATCGAGCATCCACAGTCGGTGGCGAGCACCCGGCCGGTCGGGAACGCCATCCTCGTAGCCCGCGTCTCCGTGCCACATGGCCACGGCGCCACCGTCGACCCGTGCGATCACGGTCGCGAAGAGCTCCGGGGTCCGCGAGCGCGCGTGCGCCAGCGTGGCCTCGACGCTTTCGTGCTGTGCGAGCTCGTGAAGCGTGACGAAGGTGGGCGGCGCCAGCTCGATCCCGCCGGCGTCACGCCGCACCAGTGCATCGGCGGGCCGCAGCCAGGCATGCTCGTGGATCTCGCCGCCGTCGATGGAGACGACCGCCTCGGGCGCCCGCGCAACGAAGAACCAGGTCCGGTAGCGCCTCGGCGCGATCGGGGGAGGCGTCCAATGGGAGAAGGGCACGAGCTCCTCCTCGCCGACCACGAGGCCCGTCTCTTCGTGGGCCTCGCGCACGGCGGCCCGACGCTCAGCCGCGAGCTCGTCACCAACCCCAGCGCCCCGATCCTCGACATCGACGCGCCCCCCGGGAAAGACCCACATTCCCCCGAATGCAATCCTCGAGTTCTTGCGCAGCAGGAGCGTTTCGAGCACCGCCTCGCGGTCACGCACGAGCACCACCGTCGCGGCGGGCTGCGGAGGCGTGTCCACGCGCCCCCGCTCGGCCCACCCTGCCAGCCGCTCCGCGTGTCGATTCGTTCCACTCATCCCGTGGCCGACATCCTCGCACAGAAGCGCCCTGCCCCCCGCCCTCCCACTCCAGCAGGTCGCGCTACGATGGCGCGATGGGTGACGCTTCGCATGGCGACGTGATCGACGCGCTGGCCGACTTCATCGCGCGCGAGGTGGAGCCCATCGCGGTTCATACCGACCAGCGTGACGAGTTTCCGGAGGGCGCCCTGCGCGCGCTCG
>JBDLIK010000612.1:0-2837 GCA_039714895.1 Myxococcota bacterium
GTAGTACTTGAGCAGCGTATCGTGCACGTGGCTCGGGATGCGGATCGTGCGCGAGTGGTTCTGGATGGCGCGGATCAGCGCCTGCCGGATCCACCACACGGCGTACGTCGAGAACTTGTGACCACGCTGGTATTCGAACTTCTCGACGGCGCGGATCAGCCCGATGTTCCCCTCCTGGATCAGGTCCTGGAAGGTGATGCCCATGTTGCGGAAGTCCTTGGCGATCGCGACGACCAGCTTGAGGTTGTGCTGGACGAACACGTTCTTCACCTCGGAGAGCCGATCCCAGGCGTCCTCGAGCTGGCGGACGTGGTCGAGGTAGGTCTGACCCTCCATGCCGAGCTCGCGCTCGAGCTCCGCGAGGCGCTCGGCGGGTCGGACGGTCTCGCCCCGGCGGCGGGTCGAGCGCGCGCCCCGCCCGGCCCGCTCCGCGCGGACCCGACGCAGACTGCGCGCCACCTCTTCCCGGCGCCGCAGCACCTCGCGCCGCATGCGGCCGAGCTGCTGCATCGACAGGTCCGCCTCCCGGAGCAGGCGCACCATGCGGCGCTCGTGCGTCTGGACGAGCTGGGCCTTGCCGGCTTCGCGCGCGGCCTCGCGCTTCAGCGTCGCCGCCTCGAGCTTGCCGAGGATGCCGTCGATGCGTGCACCGAGGTCTTCGCCCTCGGGCGAGCCGCTGCCGAACTGCTCGCACATCTTGCCGGTGGCACGGTTCTCGGCCTTGAGCTGACGCCAGGTGCGGACCGTCTCCTCGGAGGTCCAGGGGACGGAGATCATGCCCTCGCGGAAGGCGAGGGTCGACGCCTCGATCTCCTTGGCGAGGAGGACTTCCTCTTCCTTGCCCAGGGTCGGGATCTCGGCGATGTCGCGGAAGTACGAGACCAGCGCGCCGCGCTCGCTCGAGCGCGTGGACTCGCCGCTCGTGTTGAGGCGACGCGGATCGACCTTCACGCCGCCGATGGCGCGCGCGTTCTTGACCGTCGCGTCGTCGGTGTCGGCCCCGAGCTCGTGATCGGGCGCGATCTTGCGCCAGGTGGCGCGTCGCTGGGCCTCGATCGAATGATCCTTATGAGAATTCACCTGCTCTCCTCGCACGGGGGGGAACCCCACCTCGGCAGTACCGCCATGCGCCCGTCGCGGGCTCTCCGCCCCGGTTCGCTCGTGCAGTCCGCCGCTCGTGCTCTGCGGTTTGCCTTCGGCAGAGGAGCCCCGCCGCTCCTCCTGACCGCTGCCGAGTTGGCCTCGGCCGCGTGCCGGTCCCCGACGGATCCCCCCCTTGACCGCCGCCTGGGACGCTCCGGGGCGAGCATCGAACCGGTGCCGCTGCCGGGTGCGCTGGTCTGGCGTGCATGCTGTGCATGCGATTGGCTCGCATGCGACGCATCGCATCAGACTCGATCACCCGATGACGCAGTGGCTCCCGAATCCTCCTCGCTCCCGCAACTCCGGATACGGCGGCAGCGTATTCCGTTTCAGGCGGCCTGCCAAGCCCTTTTTTCGGTTCGTGCGTATGAAATTCTGCGCCTGGATCGAACCCCCTCGGGGGAAATGTGACGCGACGCGACAATCCGGACCGAATGGGGCGTGAAGCGCCGCGTTAGGGCCCGTTGGGGCAGAGACCCAGACCCTCGGCGCCACGGCATCACCCTCTGCTGCGGCCGGGGGGACCCCGCTCCCTGCGATGCCGCTCACGAAGAGCACGCCACCTGGTGGCGTGCGACCAGAAAGACCGGGCCGAAGGCCCTGTTTTCTCGTCTAGGCGAAGCTCTCCTTGCGGTGGCGGATCAGCTCCATGAACTCCGAGCGCGTTTTCGGATCACTCTGGAACTCGCCCTTGAGCGAGCTGGTGATCGCGAAGGCGTTCTGCTGCTCCACTCCGCGCATCATCATGCAGAGGTGGATCGACTCGGCGACGACGGCCACGCCGCGCGGGGCGAGCACCTTCTCGATGATCTCGGCGATCTGCATGGTGAGACGCTCCTGGACCTGGAGCCGACGCGCGAACATCCCAACCAGGCGCGGGATCTTCGAGAGTCCGACGACCTTGCCGTTCGGGATGTAGGCGACGTGGATCCGGCCGAAGAACGGCAGCATGTGGTGCTCGCACAGGCTGTAGAAGCCGATGTCCTTCACCAGCACCATCTCGTCGTAGCTGACGTCGAACAGCGCCCCGTTCAGGAGCGCCACGGGGTCCTCGGCGTAGCCCTGGGTCAGGAAGCGGTAGGCCTTGGCGACCCGGGCCGGGGTCCGCTCCAGGCCGTCCCGCTGGGCGTCCTCGCCGATCTCGCGGAGGATGGCTTCGATGTGCGGCTGGATCGGATCGTGCTTGGAATCGGCCACGCCTTCTGCTTCCTCGAGCCCCCGGGAGAAGCGAGGGTAGCCTCGGGGGGACCGGCCACCAACGCGGCCGCCCCTAGTACTGGCGCAGCAGCCCCCGGACGACCCCGCGCACCTGCACGTCTCGCGCCGGGACCTCGATCGGGCGGAGGGCCTGGTTGGCGGGCTCGAGCACGACCTTGGCGCCGCGGCGATAGAACTTCTTGAGCGTCGCCTCCTCGCCACGGACCAGGGCCACGACCGTCTCGCCGTTGCGGGCCTCCGCCCGACTCTCGACCACGACGTAGTCGCCGTCCTGGATGTGGTCCTCGATCATCGAGTCGCCGCGGACCTGGAGCACGTACGTCTCGCCCCGCCCGACCATCTCGCGCGGGACCGTCACGGACTCGCCGCTCTGCTCGATCGCCTCGATCGGGGCGCCGGCCGCGACGGTGCCGAGGAGCGGCAGCGAGAGGGCCGTGCCCTCGCGGTCGCCCCCCATGGGCTCCACCGAGCGCGAG
>JBDLIK010000613.1:0-2834 GCA_039714895.1 Myxococcota bacterium
GCATCGCCGGGCAGCCGGAGCTCTTCTCCATGCTCTACCTGGCTCACGGCGTGACGAGCGTCCGCAACACGGGAGGCGGGAGCTCCCAGCTCGACTGGAGCGAGCGCGACACCGCGGGAGCGGTGGCCGGCCCGCGGGCCTTCGCCCGCGGCCCGCTCTACGACGGCAGCCCGCCCATCTGGTCCGGGTCGGTGGTGGTCGAGACTCCCGAACAGGCGCGGGAGGAGGTCGAGCGCCACCTGGGTATGGGCTACGACTGCCTCAAGGTCTACGAGAGGCTCGACGCGCCCGTGCTGGCAGCTCTCGTCGACGCCGCGCATTCCCGCGGCCTGCGCGTCGTCGGGCACGTTCCCGATCGCGTGCGCTTCGAGGATGCGGGGATCGACGACGTCCAGCACCTGCGCGGGCTCGCGCGCCTCGGGGCAGAGGCGCCCGCCCTCGATCTGGTCGAGCGCGTGCGCGGGCGCTGGCAGCGCTGGGCGGCGCTCACCCCCGAGCGCATCGAGTTCGTGGCGCGCACGTCGCTCGAGCAGGGGGTCTCTCACACGCCGACGCTCGTGCTCTTTGCACGCGGTGCCCGGCTCGATCGGATGGAGGAAGAGCTTCGGCATCCCTCGCTCGCGCTGCTGCCGCGCTTCTACGGCGCGCTCACCTGGGCCCCGCGCGGCGTGCCGTGGTTCGATGCGTTCCGGGCCGACGACTGGGCGGTTGCGCAGCAGACCTCGGAAGCCGCCTCGCGTCTGGTGGAGGCCCTCTTCCGCGCCGGGGTGCGCATCCACGCGGGCACCGACGTCGGGAATCCCTTCCTGGTGCCGGGCGCCAGCCTGCACGAGGAGCTCTTCCTGCTGGTGGACGCCGGCCTCTCGCCCGAGGAGGCCTGGCTCACTGGTACCCGCTGGCCCGGCGAGTTCCTGGGCGAGCCGGGCTTGGGGGTGGTGGCCCCGGGGTCTCCCGCCGACCTGCTGCTGTTCGACGAGGACCCGACCCGGGACCTGGCAGCGCTCGCGACGCTCCGGGCGGTGGTGGCCGACGGGCGCCTCTACCGCCGCGAGCACCTCGACGCGGCCCTCGAGCGCTCGCGCCTTCACTACCGGGGCTGGCTGTACGATCGGGTGTCGATGGCCATCGGCGAACGCCGTCGTGCGGCAGCCCTGCGCGCGATGGACGAAACCCAGGAATCTCCCTGAAGCAGACCACGAGCGAAGCGGCGCACGCCTCAGCCGACTTCGAGGCAAGACCGATGGCCGCGGGCGAAGCCCGCAGCCCGTTACTCGGACCGCGCCGGGCGCCCCAGGCCGTAGAGCCCGGCATCCAGCCGGTAGGCGAGGCCCTGCAGCGGCTCCCCCGTCAGCCGGCGCCAGGTGTTGGCGAGCGCGTGCTCGTGGAAGCGCCGGAAGGCCGCCACGTCGTCGAGCTCGCGGGTGTCGAGGCCGAGGTGCTCGCCGAAGAGCTGCTCGCGCAGGCCGCGGGTCACGCCGCCGTGCCAGATGGAGGCGTTGAGCTCGGTATCCTCCTTGAACGAGCGATCGGCCACATTGGTGGAGCCGATGGTCGCCCAGGCGTCGTCCACCAGCATGATCTTGGCGTGGACGTAGACCTCTGCGTAGCTGCCCGGGCCGTCGTTGGTGGCGATGGCGGCCAGGGTGAACCCCGGGAAGTCGTCGAGGCTCGCCACCAGGTCGAAGAAGGGCTTGGTGGCGGCGACCTTGCGGGCCTGGTGGTAGGCAGGGTGACACTGGCCCGGCGCCACGAAGATGACCTCTACGCCGCGCTCGAGCGCTGCCCTCAGGTGACCCACCACCTTGGGCGAGCCGATCGCCTGATCCTCGAGGTAGATGGAGCGACGCGCCGCGTCGATGGCGGTGATGTACTGCTCGTAGATGCTGAACTCCCCTTCGCGGATCGTGAAGGGTTTGCCGCCCGGCGGCGGGGTGCCGTTGCCGTACAGGCCGCCCTGGACGGTGCGCGAGATCTGCACCGGGACGTCACCCGCGGCCGGGGAGAGCTGGCTCGGGAACGCCAGGTGTCCGGCGTCCGCTCCCTCGGGCCAGTGGCCGTCCGGGAGCGTGTGCTCGCTCGCTTCGTTCCAGCGCTGCACGAAGTTGTGGTGTACGTCGGTCGCGGCCGGACCGCGCAGCTCCAGGTAGACGTCGTGCACGTGGAAGCGCTCGGGACCGCCGTGACCGGGCGGGGACACGGAGCCCTTGTCGAGGTTGATCCCGCCGACGAAGGCCACCTCGCGTTCGGTAGCCGCATCCACCACCCAGCTCTTCTGGTGGTGGCAGACCTCGCCCGGCAGCGCGTCCCAGCGCGCCGCGAAGCGGAGGCCCCGCTCGCGCAGCAGGGCGCGCTGGGCGTCCGAGCCCGGGAAGTGGGCGCGCTCGTCCACCTCCGGGGAGCGCCAGAAGATCGCCCGCACGTCCAGGCCCCGAGCGGCAGCCCGGTCCAGCACGTCGAAGAGGTGGCCGTGCCCGTCGGGCATCGTGAAGTCCGGCTCGAGGAAGGCCACGGTCACCCACACGCTCTGGCGGGCGGCTTCGACGGCCTGGCAGATGCGGCGGAAGGCGGGCTCCCCGTCGACCAGGGGACGCACCGCGCAGCCCTTCCGCAGCGGGTAGCTTCCGCTCTCTACGGGCGGCACGTGCCGGGCGCGGTGGGGCATCGGCTCCTCCAGTCGAGGCGAGCAGGATACCGCAGGTCTAACCCCGCGTTCCTACGGCGCCTCCGAGATCGTCGCCCCCGACGATGGGCCCCAGGTCTCCGATCGTGGACCTCGACCAGACGATGAGGAATGACGCCCACTTGCGTCTCCTGCCTTGCAGGGCCGTGCAGAT
>JBDLIK010000614.1:0-2834 GCA_039714895.1 Myxococcota bacterium
GAGCGACCGGCCCTCAACCCGCTGCCGCTGCACGTCCCCGAGGTCTACGAGATCCACACCCGACGCGTCGACGTCGAGGGCTACGTCAACCTCCACACCAACCGCTACTCGGTCCCCACGGCGCTGATCGGCCGGCGGGTGACGATCCGCGAGAGCATCGACCGCATCCGCGTCTTCGATGGCCACGCGGTCGTCACCGAGCACGAGCGTCGTCCCGTCGGCGCCCGGGTGCGGGTGACCAAGCCCGAGCACGAGGACGGCGCGCGGTGGCGCAAGAAGCCCGCGCCGCCCAGCGCCGAGGAGCGAGCGCTGCGGGCCACCGCGCCTGCCCTGGGGGCAATGGTCGATGCCCTGCGCAAGCGCCATGGCGGCCAGGCTCTGCGAGCCGTGCGGCGGCTGCATCGGCTGTGGCGGGACTACCCCACCGAGCCGGTCGTCGACGCCGTCGAGGTCGCCCTCGAGCATGGCCTGCTCGACCTGTCCCGCATCGAGCGGATGGTCTTGCGCCGCATCGCCGGTGACTTCTTTCGAATCCCCGTTGTCGACGACCCACCTGACCAACCGGAGAACGATGATGAATGACGACCTCGAGCAGCTGCTCGCGAGCCTCAAGCTACGCCAGCTCCAGCAGATCCTCGGCCGCGAACTGGAGCGCGCCGAGAAGGAGCACCCCAGCTACACCGACTTTCTCACCCGCTTGCTGCGGGAGGAGTACCAGACCCAGCAGATGCGCTTCTTGGAGCATCGGATCCGCCGAGCCCGACTGCCCGAGCGCTGGGCGCTGCAGACGTTTCCCTGGGACCGGCAGCCCGGGGTCAGCCGCACGATGATCGAGCAGCTCGCCGAGCTGGACTTCATCGACCGCGCCGCCAACCTCGTGTTCATCGGCCCGACCGGGGTGGGCAAGACCGGACTAGCCTCCGCCATCCTGCTGCGGGCGCTGCAGGCCGGCTACCGCGGACTATTCATCAAGGCTCAAGACCTCTTCGACGACATGTACCGTAGCCTCGCCGATCATTCCTCGCGACGGCTGCTCGACCGGCTCGCTCGGATCGATCTGTTGCAGATCGACGAAATGGGATATCTGAACCTGCGGCCCGAGCAGAGCAACATCTTCTTCAAGCTGATGGAGGAACGCTATGGCAAGAAGGCGACGATCATCACCACCAACCTCGAGTACGACGAGTGGTACGCCTTCCTCGGCCAAAAGGAGATGGTCGGTGCCTTGCTCGATCGCCTCCGTCACCACTGCCACACGATCCGCATCGACGGGCCCTCCCTGCGCACGCCCGATCAGGCCGCCTGAGCTCGACCTGCCTCACCCCAGAGCCCCGCCCGGGATCGCATCCCGCGCGGGGCTTCGTCGTGCCTGGGCCGTGGAGAGATTCCGGTGCGCCGTGGTCCCTGATCTCGATTTCAGGGTGGATCCATTCTGGTGAGCACAGGTGGGTCCGTTTGGGTTAGCGCTGAAGCGTCGGCGAGCCGACGAGCGGCAGCAACGAGGCGGGCCCGATGCGAAGCCTCCCGAAGGGTTCGAGATCTTGACGGTCCCGTTGGAAAACGGCGAGGAGTGCTACCAGATTCAGTGGGATGACGCGGATCCACGCGACCTGCGGGCGAAGGCCGTCCATGACGATTGGGCGATGGCAGTGGAATGCGCGTGGGAGATCCGTGAGAACAAGTCCGAGCCACAAACGAGACCACCGCCACTACCACCTTGGCTTGACGGACTGCTACCCGAGGCTGTGGACGGCTGATGCGCAGTGAAGCACAGTCCGGTTGCCGGGCGTCCCCTATTCGTGTTGGGTCGAGCTGACCGCACCCGTGCACACCATGGCGAAGGAGCAGAAAACCAATCCTGCATCCACGAAGGGCGTCAGCGAGGTCGAGATTGCGCAGAGACTCTTCCTCGATGGGAGCATCGACGCAGTCACCCCACTGGCTACGAGCATCCTCAAGTCTCTCGAAGCTGAGCAGGAGAAGATTGCTACCGATCGAATGGTAGCGCTCCTGATCGCGTGGTTTGCTCGCGAGTTCGGTCCCCCGGTGCTCATGCTGGCTCTCAATCGCGCTGGCGAGCACGAGGCCGCCGAGCGGATCTATGACTCAAGGACGGATGCCTGACGATCCTCGACCCGTCGGCGATCGTGAGGTCTACCCCGCCACATTCCGACATCAGTTGGCACAACAGGACGGCCAAAGAGCCCACCGCAGCTACGCGAGTAGAGATCCAGAGTGAGCATACCGGTCACCCATTCGGTCGCCACCGGGCGAGACTCCGTAGCGCGCGCTCTTTTGCCGCGGCGGGCTCCCCCACGAACCCCGGCTCGTCCCGTGACTCCCGGACACCGAACCGCCTCTTCATGATGTCCTGGAGCGTCACCACGATCGAGTAGACCGCCTCGCTGTCTTCCTCGTACCGCAAGGCATCCCCGAGGATTTCGATCGCCGGGTCCTTGGCGCGCGGAGTCCGGTACCAGATCTGCCGAAACGCGGTGGCGGCGTTGCCCCGCACGAACGCGGACGAGTCGTGTATCAGGCGGTCTCGCAGCACGGTCTTCATGTCGCCGATCGTGCCGACCCACCCCAGGACGATCACGGCCCGGTCGCGCAGTTCCTCGTCGTCAGTCGTCGCGACCTCCTTGGCGAATCTGCGGGCGTGCTTGCTCCGCATGTGGCCGAGGATCTGCAACGCATCCCCGCGTAGTTCGGGATCCTCCTCGAGCCTGAACCGATCGATGAGGAATGCCTCGGCGGGTGGGCCGTGGCGCTCGAACGCCGCTCGGATCGAGCAGTAGAAGTAGAAGTGCTCCTGATCGCGAAGCAGATCGAAG
>JBDLIK010000615.1:0-2825 GCA_039714895.1 Myxococcota bacterium
ACCCGGGCCGAGATCTCCGTCAGCAGGTCGAGGGCGGAGAGGTTGCCGGCGTAGACCCCCAGCAGATCCGCTCTCGAGTTCGCCGAGCGCACGGCCTCTCGCATGGCCCCCAGCACGTTGTCCGGGACGCCGCTTCCGGGGAAGGCCTCCTGGTAGAGGCTGGCGGTGTGGGCCTCGAGCTGTCGGGCCTGGCGGTGACCCATCCAGACGTCGAGCCCCACCGAGGCGAGGGCCAAGCCGATCACCACCGCCAGACCGATGGCGGTCCAGCGCAGGTCCGGGCCGAAGCGGGAGAGATCCAGCCGGCGAGCGAACTCGTCCTGGCGGAAGTTCATCTGAGTGCGCGCGAGGCTGGTTCCGCGCAGGGCGAGGGCGACCGCCGGGGCGAACAGCAGGGGGTCCCCGCCGGAGAGCAGCGCGGCGCGATGGGGCTCGGGCGGCGGCTGCAGCAAGGCTACGGGCAGGCCGGTCCGCTGCCTCAGGTAGTCGCCCAGGCGGTGCAGGCGCGCGGTGCCGCCGAGCAGGGTCACCTCTTCCAGGCGTCCCGCCGCGGTCTCCGCCAGCGCCGACTCCAGGGAGCCCACCGTGCGCACCAGCTCCCGGGCCAGACGGTCGAGGACGGCGTGGTCCTTGGTGTCGGCCGGGTCCTCGCCCGGCGGGAAGACACCGGTCTCGTGCTTCAGCCGCTCCGCCTCCTCCCGCCCGACGGCGCGATCCTTGGCGATGGCCTCGGTGAGCGCGAGACCCGCCATGGGGATGGTGCGCGCGGCCACCGGCCGCCCCTCGGCCACCAGGCACAGGGTGGTCTTGCGGTGGCCGAGGTCGACGAGCAGTCGGGTCCCCGTGAGCTCGAAGAGGCCGCAGAGGTTGGCGAGCACCAGGCCTTCGGCCTCCACGATGCGGGGCTCGATCCCAGCCTCGGCCAGGGTCGTGAGCAGGGCTCCCACCTCGGCCCGGGGCGCGAGGGTGGCCATCACGTCCGCGCCGCCGCGGTGGCGGCGCACCGGCTCCCAGTCGATGAAGAAGTCGTCGAGGTCGAAGGGGACCGCCCCCTCCACCTCGAAGGGCACGGCCTGGGCGATCCGGCGCCGATCGCCAAAGGGGAAGGAGAGCCGTCGGCTCGAGACGCGATCTCCCGGCAGCGCGCAGACCACGAAGTCCGTCGGGAGCTCGTAGACGCGCAGGAACTCGCGCAACTCATCGGCGAAGCTGCTGCCGGCACCCTCCAGCGGCAGGGCACGGAGCTGCCCGACCTCCAGGCTGCGCAGGGTCTGGCGCAGCTCCACGGCCTTGATGGCGTGGGCGCCGATGTCGAGCCCGAGTATCCGCTTCGCCATGGCCGCCTATGGATACCTCACTCCGCTCACCGCATCTGCCAGGCGAGCAGCCGGGGCTCGAGCAGATCCGATCGGTCGACCACGACCTCGAGCTGACGGCGGATCGCTCCGATCTGCGCCAGCGCGCGCACGTGGAACACGTCCGACTGGTAGGTGGGTGCCGGGAACACGGTGTTGGGGTCGATCTCGGTCACCTCACGAATGGGGAGACAGTGCTCCAGAGGCCCGCCGTCCCCGCAGAGCAGCCCCTCCCCCCGGGCGTCGTCGAGATCGGCCACGTCGTCGGCGCTCGCCAGCGCCTTCTCTCCCGCCCCGCCGTGGAAGAGCAGGGCGAGCACCCAGGTCTCGGCGGTGTTGGGGTTGATGCCCTCCCCGCCGGCCACCGGGTGGATCCCCACGTAGGGCGCGAGGGCGTCCACCAGCTGGCCGTCGAAGCCCTCCACCAGCCGCAGCTCCTCCACCGAGAGCAGGTGCCCGAGGTTCGGGGCGCGATAGGCAGGGGTCTGGCCCTGGTAGTACTCGTCTTCGAGTCCGCCCCGCTGGCGAACGTCGTCGGAGTCCACCCAGTCGATCAGGTTCTGGACCAGCGCGTCGACGTCGTAGTTCTTCTCTTCGGGTCGCACCGGCATCTCGTCGACGACCTTCTGGAGCAGCTCCTTCAGGAAGATCTCGGTCTCCTTCAGGGGCCCCTCCTCGTCGAACAACGCGTTCAGGTTGAGGCGCGTCCCGGCGTCGGCGATGGAGAGCGTCAGGGTCGCGCCATCGCCGAGCTCCATCTCCTCTCCACTCACCTGGGCCCAGACGTCCTGGTCGCCCTCGGCGGCGAACCCCAGCTGCCCCTCGAGGACCCGGTCCTCCAGCAGCAGCGCGATGGCCAGGCGGACGCCGCCCCGGGCCAGGGCCTCGGCGCGCTGGGCGGCGTCGCGGCTGCGCACCCCCATGGTGTCGACGGTCGCGCGGTGGAGGAAGGTCGCGAGGCTGCTGACCAGCAGCAAGGCGAAGAAGAGCACCATCACCAGGACGATGCCGCGCTCGTGGCGTCGTCTCTTCACGGGCATCGGATCCCCGTGGCGCCTTCCACCAGATCCCGGTGGTCGGAGGGGAGGGCATCGGTCGGATCGAAGTTGAGGTCCATGATCCCTTGCGGAACGATCACTCCATTCGACGCGAGCAGATCGATGCAAGCCTGGTAGGTCCCCGCGCCTCCGGGTCCGTCGTTCGACCCACCAGACTCTTCGCTCTCCTCTTCCTCCTCGCCTTGCCCACCGGCGAGAGCGGCTGCCTCCTCGACCTCCGCCTGCAGGTCGAAGGGGCGCAGGGGCATCAGCACCCGCCGCTGGTAGGCGGGCCCCGCCACCCACTCGCCCTCGGGGTCCTGCTCGAGGAAGGCCAGCTCGACCTCCGCCGCCACCGGCAGCTGTCCCGACTGAGCGAGCTGGGAGGAGTCGAAGCTCGCCACCCACTCCCCGTCGTCGGTGAGGAAGCGCA
>JBDLIK010000616.1:0-2817 GCA_039714895.1 Myxococcota bacterium
TATCATGCCCTGGCGCGTCTGTGGCCCGAGATGTTCGCCTACCAGTTCATTCTGGAGGCGGAGATCACCACCCTCGACGACGAAGCGACCCACCTGTGAATTCCGCGGCCCCTTGGGCGCGCGGGGTCTCGCTGCTCGTGCTCGCCCTGGCGGGGCTCTCGCTGCTCGCCTGGGTTCATGGCTTCGGCCAATCGCGCTACTTCACCATCGACGAGTACCAGTTCGGCCATGCCACCTGGCTGGTCTCCGAGGGAGAGCGCCCCTATCTCGATTTCTACGAGCACCACTTCCCCCTGGGCTATGCGGCTCATGCGCCCCTGCTCCCGGACGAGGGGCCCTTCTCCGAGCGGGCGCTGTGGCTGCGACGCGTCTCCTTCGCCTATCTGCTTCTCGCCTGCGGTGCGCTTCTCGCGGGGGGGTGGGTGGCCACCGCCAACCCCTTCGTGGCCCTGCTCGGAGCGATCCTGCCACTCGGGTTCGGGTTCGGACTGCTGTCGGCGGTCGAGTATCGCGCGGACAACTTCGCCGCCTCCCTCCTGCTCGTCTGCCTCTCGGGGATCGAGGCCAACCGACGCCTGGAGCGGCGTGGCGTGGCGTGGCTGTGCGGCGCCCTGCTGGCGGTGTGCGTGCTGATGACCCAGAAGATGGTCTACTTCGGTCTCGGCACCCTCGCCTGCATGCTCGCCGTGGACCTGCTCCGACGCCGGTTCGGGGGGGCCGGATCTCCTCCCCTGGTGGTGCATCCGAGCCACCTGCTGCTCGGGACGGCGGCCGGGCTCGTCGTCGGCGTCGCCGTCTCGGCGGGGTTCGGCCTGCTGGGCGAAGCGTGGCAGCTCACGCTGGTCGATGCGCTCCGCCACGAGCGCAGCTATCCGCCCGTCGGCGCGGCGCGCTTCGCGGCTCCCTTCCTCCGCGATACCGCCGCCACGACGATTCCCATCGTTGGGCTGGCGATCTTCCACCTCTTCCGGGGCCGCGATCGGTTCTGGTGGGTTCCCCTGGCGGCGGTCCTCGTCGCCGGGAGCCTGATCCGCGCCCAGTATCCCTACAACTACGTGCTGCTCTGCTGGCTCCTGGTGCTCTGTGCCGTGCGCGGCTACGACGATCTGCTGCGGTGGCTGCCGCCGCCTGCCCGGATGCGATCTCTGCGCCCGCTTCTCTATCTGCTGCCGCTGCTATTGCTTCCGGATCAGCTGGGCTACGCGACCCGCGCCTCGGACAATCAGGGGCAGCTCCGGCTTCTCGACAAGATCCAGGCCCATACCACCCCCGACGACGCGGTGATCGATGGGGCCGGCGGTGCGCTCTTCCGCGATCACGGCAGCTACTTCTACTATCACGGTGGCGCCCAACGCCTGATTTTCGCCGACTACTTCGAACGGGACCTGGTGGAGGACTACCGCCGCAGCCGGGCGCCGTTCTGGATCCGGGACGTCCGGCTGCTCTCGCTTCCAGAGGTCGTGCGCCGCTACTTCCGCGAGCACTACGTCCAGGCGGACGGAGACCTCTACGCGCTCGGCTTCCGGGTGCCACGCACGGGGGAGCGCGGCGTGGAGCTCACGGTGGAGGTGGTGCGGGCCGGGGAGTATCGCCTGATGGCGCCCCTCGGCGGCCCACAGCCCGATGCGACCCGGGAAGGCTTGCTTCGGATCGACGGGAGGCCGCTCTTGGGGGGGGCGGTGTGGCTGGAGGAGGGCCAGCACCGGCTTCGCGTCGATCCCCACGCACCCCCCCGGATCCTGTCGTGGCTGCCGCGGGAGGTCTTCGAGCAGCCGGTGGCGCAGGGCCAGGCCCATTCCCGCCTGCTGGAGTACGGTCAATAGCCGTGCGGGTTCCGGGGGCCACGTGGGGGGTGCTGGCCCTTCTGCTCGGTGCGGCCGCTTGTCTGGCCAGGGGCCCCGGCCGTCTGCCCCTCACCCTCGACAACCAGCACTACTTCTTCATCGCTGAGCGGGCTGCCTCGGGAGTGCCCCCCCACGTGTCGCACTTCGATCCCAAGAACCAGGCTGGGATGCTGCTCTCCGCGCTGGCGATCCGTGCGGGCCGCGGGGTGGGGATGCCCGACGTGGTCTCCGCCCGGGTGGCGAGCATCGCGGCCGCAGCGGGATCCGTGGGCCTGGCCTGGGCGGTCGCCCATTGCGTCTCCGGGAGTCAGCTGGCCGGACACCTCGCCGCCCTCGCCATGCTCTCGTTCGGCGGATTCCTGCAGATGGGGGCGATGGGCGCTCGACCCAAGGTCTTCCTGGTCTTCTTCCTGCTGGCGGCGGCCTGGGCGGTCTGCCGCAGGCGAGCCTTCCTCGCCGGTCTCCTGGCGGGCCTGGCCTTTCTGTGCTGGCAGCCTGCGCTCCTGGCGCTCGTCGCTGCGGTGGCCGTCCTGGCGCTGACACCGCAACCCGGCCGGGCACTCGTCGGTGTGGGTCTCGGCGCAGCCCTGCCCCTGCTCCTCTACGAGCTCTACTTCGCGGGCCACGGCGCCCTCGGGGTGCAGCTCGAACAGGCCTATGGGTTTCCCGCCCGCTACATGACTCACGCCGGGGGAGAGTTCTTCAGCCACGCGAGCTCGTTCTTCCGGCTGAGAGGCGGCGCATCGACGGAGAGCCTGCTTCCGCTCGGCTTCGCCGCCATCCTGGGGGTCTTCTGGGCTCAGCTGTTGCGCGATCCGCGCCGACTGCCGGGGAGGATCGGCGGCGATCCAGGGCGCGCCTACCTGCTCGTGTGCGGCGCCGGAGCTCTTGCCTTCACCCTCTACGAGTACCAGACCTACATCGATGGCTTCTTCGTGATCCCGTACGTGGCGGTTCTCGCCGGCTGGGGGGT
>JBDLIK010000617.1:0-2817 GCA_039714895.1 Myxococcota bacterium
GCACCGGGTGCCTTCGCGGAGTACGTGTGCGTCTCGGCGCGCCACACCATCCGTCTGCCCTCGGGCCTCGACCCCGGGATCGGGGCCCTGGTGGAGCCCCTGGCCGTCGGCCTCCACGCGGTGGCCGTGGCGCGGCTGCGGCCTGGAGCCCGGGTGGTGGTCCTTGGGGCCGGACCGATCGGCCTGGCGATCCTCGTCTGGGCCCTTCACTTCGGAGTCCGCCACGTGGTGGTCTGTGAACCCTCCGGGGGGAGGCGGGAGATGGCTGCCCGGCTCGGGGCCAGCGCCGCCGTCCCTCCGGGCGGGGAGTTCCTCACGGCGCTCGCCCGCTACGCGCCCGAGGGTCCGGCGGTGGTGTTCGAGGCGGTGGGCGCCCCGGGTCTCATCCAGCAGGCCGTGGGCTCGGTGGGCTTCCGGGGCCGGGTGATCGTTGCGGGGGTCTGCGAGCAGCCCGACACCCTGCTTCCCCTCGTCTCGATCCTGAAGGAGGCGAGCCTTCACTTCGTGCTCGCCTACGAGAAGGACGACTTCCAGTACGCGGTGGACATGCTGGAGCAGGAGCGCATCCACCCCGAGCCCCTCGTCACCCACCGCATCGGCCTCGACGAGGTCGCCGGCTCCTTCGACGCCCTCGAGCGGCCCACGACGGAGTCGAAGGTGATGGTCGAGCCCTGAAGGTCCGGCTGACCGTGGAGATCTCGTCCAACACCGTATTGTGTGGAGTCATCCTGCACCCCGCAGGGCACACCCGCTCGCCCGCGATGCAGAATGCCGCCTACGCCGAGCTGGGCATCGATGCCGTGTACCTGGCCTTCGACGTGCCCCCCGAATCTCTCTCCGCCGCCTTCTCCGGGGCCCGAGCCCTGGGCGTGCGCCAGCTCTCCATCTCCATCCCCCACAAGGAGGCAGCCCTCCGGCTGGTGGACGAGATCGACGACACGGCGGAGCGGATCGGAGCGATCAACACGGCCGTGCTGCGGGAGGGCCGCTGGTTCGGCACCAACACCGACTGGCTGGGGGCGGTGCAGGCGCTGGAGCGGGAGACCTCGCTCGAGGGCCTTCGGGGCGTGGTCCTGGGCGCCGGGGGTACGGCCCGGGCCGTGGTCCACGGGCTCAGCTCCCGGGGCATGAAGGTGCAGATCTTGAACCGGACGCCGGCGCGCGCGGAGCGGCTTGCCCAGGAGATGGGCGCCGAGGCTGCCGGTCCGCTCGAGGCCCTCTCCGGTCTCGCCTATGACGTGCTGGTCAATACGACGAGCGTCGGGCTCGAGAGCGACGAGAGCCCGGTGGACCCGGGCGCGCTGCGTCGGGACAGCGTGGTCCTCGACGCCGTCTACCAGCCCGAGCGCACTCGCCTCCTGCGCGACGCCCAGGCCCGGGGTGCGCGCACCGTCCCGGGAAAGTGGATGCTCGTCTACCAGGCCGCAGAGCAGCTCCGCTCGTGGAGCGGCCAGCCGCCCCCCCTCGAAACCATGGCCCGCGCCTTCGACCAGGCACGCGCGACCCAAGCGGGATAGAGAGAGCGAAGGCTTCGGCGCAAGCGCCAGCCAGAGAGGTCCAGCCGGCTACTTGTACCCCCACTTCTCCTTGTTCTCGGCGATCTGCTCCGGAGTCGGCCGCGGCTTGTCCTCTTTCTCGGGAACCTGCCGCTCCTCCGTCGCGTCGACGATCTTCGCGTTGAGGGCGATGTCGTCCTCGAAGAGATTGGGGACCTGCTCGTCCTCGAAGATCGCCTCCCAGGGACACTCTGGCTCGCAGACGCCACAGTTGATGCATTCCTCGGGGTCGATGAAGAGCTGGTTCGGGAAGGTCCCCTTGTCATCTCCCGAGTACTCGTAGATGCAGTCCACCGGACAGACCTCGACACAGGATTCGTCCACGCAGTCTATGCACAGTTTCGTGATCACCCACGTCATTCGGCTCACCCTCTCCTGTGACGCCTGCCGTCCGGCCCGGCCGAACGGCAGCGGATCGTTCCAACCCAGCGGAGCGTCGGCAACATACCACGAGGCCGTCCTGGACAACTCCCCGCCAGGAAGAAGCCCATCCGGCCGCGCGCCCCGCAATCTACTTGAGCTTCGTCTCCTTGTAGGGGACGTGCTTGCGCACCACGGGGTCGTACTTCTTGAACTCGAGCTTGTTGGGCGTCGTCGTGCGGTTCTTGGAGGTCGTGTAGAAGTGCCCCGTCCCCGCGCTCGACTCGAGCTTGATCTTCTCGCGCTTGCCCTTCTTCGCCATCGGATTCTCCCTGCTGCTGGGCGGAGCCCGCTCAGGTGCGGGTCGGTTCCGGAACCGGTTCACCGCTGCGTCGGAACACCCTCACCTTGACTCCATCGCGGATCTCGGTCCGCACGCGACCGGGCCTGCTCTCCGTGGGGTCGACGAGCATCACGTTGGAGAGATCGATGAATCCCTCCTGCTCGATGATGCCTCCGGTCCGCGCGCCCCGTCGGCCCGCCTTGAGATGGCGCTTGAGGATCCGCACCTTCTCCACGCGGAGCTTCCCGCGCGCCGCGTCCACGGCCAGGACCCGGCCCTGCTTGCCACGATCCGCCCCTGTGATGACCTGCACCAGATCGCCCTTGCGAATGCGACTTCTCATCTGACCTCCGGAGAGCGGCGACTGTTGCCGAACTGGCGGGCCCGCGTCAACCCCCTTCGGGGACGATGTCCCCGGGGGTGGGCTGCGGGCTCGGGCTGCGGGCGGGGCCCGCAGCCATCGGCCGTGCCCTGACACCGGCTCTATCGTGCGCCGCTTCGCTCGTCGGGTCCGCGCTAGACCGAAGTTCTCGGGCTAGAGTGCTCGGCGATTCGGGA
>JBDLIK010000618.1:0-2817 GCA_039714895.1 Myxococcota bacterium
CGAGTCGCAGCCGCACCCTGCGCTCCTCGTCGGCCAGGTTCTTGACCTCGATGCGCACGGAACCGGTGCTTCCCCCCCACTCGCTTTCGAGGTCCATCACGGCCACCTTGGCCGCCGGCGGGCTGCCCGCCTGAAGGATGCCGACCTGGAGGGCCTCGAAGGGGTACTGGTTCAAGTCGGCGTACTCGACGACGATTTCGAAGGGCCAGCGGCCGTCTCGAAGGTTCTCCACGGGAACCGCGAGATCCGCCTCCAGGGGCGTTCCGGGGGGGAGCGCTGCAGCCGTCTCACCCTTCGCCTCCTGGCCGGCAAAGCGCAGCGAGGGCGTGACCGCCAACGCCGCCTCGTTTCCCGAGTTCGTGATCGAGATGGCAGCGCGCACCTCGTCGTCTCGGAACTCTACGGAGGACGTGATACCGATCTGGAGGGTGCCTGCCGTTGCCGACGATGCGGCAAGAAGCCACACGAGCAGAGTCGGCGGGGACGCTGTCACGGAAGCAGACCCTCGCACGCTGCGCTGCTGCACACAAGCCCGACCCGCCTCGGCCCCGTTGAAGGAGAGGCCGAGGGCTCTTCCCGCCCAGGTTCGCTATTCAGCCAGCACCGCCCGGCGCGCGGTCGGTGTCGCTCGGCGGGAGGCCGGGGACGTCGCCGGGACAACGGAGCCACTCCCATGCCCGGAGCATCGCCTCTCATGTCCCGCGACCAGCCACTTCCGAGCTCGGTCTGGGACCGGCTCCGGTTCCTGCTGGGGTGTGTGCACTGGTGGGTGCTCGGCGCCGCTCCCGTCCTCGCCATGGCGGTTGCCGCGGCCACAGTAGCCGGCTGGTACACCCCGCCCAAGTGGTTCCTGGAGCAGCTGGCACTCTTCGTCACTGGCGGCTTCGGTCTCGGCTGTCTGCTGCGCTTCGTCCTCTCCCGGGAGCGCTACTTCCTGTGGGCCGCCACCATCATGGCGGTGTTGATGGGCCGCGAGCTCCGCTTCGGCGGGCCGGCGGGTCTCGTCTATCCCGCTCTTGGGCTGCTTGGCTGGATCGCGCTGCGCCGGCTCGACGAGCTCCGATACCGCCTCGGCCACCCGGCCCTCCTCACGGCTCTAGCGCTCGGGTTCTTCATCTACGCCATCTCGGTGGCGGTCGACCAGCGCTGGGCCCGCGGTCTCCCCGAAGAACGCGTCTGGAACGTTCCGCTCGAGGAGACCCTCGAGGTCATGGGTCATCTGACGTTTGGGCTGGCGCTCCTGGTCGCCCCCAGGGTTCCCTCCGGACGCGACGAATGACCTTTCCACGAGCCGGTGCCCGACCTCCGGGCTGGGTCGGGAGCGGTCTGGGGACGCGGAGGGGGGGTCAGTAGCTTGTCGGGCAGTCTGTGACGCCGTTGCAGTCGTTGTCGAGGCCGTCTCCGCAGATCTCCGGCTCCGGCTCCTGATCGGCGACGCATACCTCGTCCCCGGCCTGGCATGAGGTCGTGCCCGCCGCACACACCCCAGGGGCACCCGTCACGCAGCTCTGCGGCGCAGTCTCTTCGTCCACCTGGCCGTCGCAGTCATTGTCGCGGCCGTCGCATGCTTCCGAGGCATCCGGGTGGACGCTCGGGTCTTCGTCGTCGCAGTCCACCTCGCAGACGAAGCCATCGCCGTCGGCATCCGACAGACAGATCTCGGTGTACTCCACCTCGAGAATGGCTGCGTGCGCAGGCATCCCATCGTAGGCTTCGGCAGCGCGTTGGCCCGACCCCGAGATGATGAAGGTCATTGCGTTTCCGGCCGACCATCCTGACCGATCAACGATCTCCTGGACCAACGTCGTCAGCTCCGCTGTCGTCTGGGCGGGCCCAGAGGTTCCATTGCCCGCCCACTCCGGTGGGTTCCAGTCCACGGCCACACTCGTCCTCGGACGGGACGTCACGTTCCCCTGGGACCTCACGAATCGCGCGGCGTCGTCGGAGGCCTCCGCCTCGATGGTCAGGCTCGTCGCAACGTCGTCGGCATGATCGACCGTGAACCGCAGGCGGGCACCCAGGATCGTCGCGTCCCGGGGAACCCCGACATCGCGGAACCGAACCCCTACGACCTGAAGCTCCCCAGCGCCCGCGTCCTCCGTCAGATCCAGGTCCCGGCTGAGGAGGCTGACGCCGCCCCCGGACGAGATTCGTTCCTCCGCGTCGTCTTCGGAAGCGCTCACCTGCAGGCGGAGCGAGACCGGCGGCGGAGCTTCGCAGTCCACATCGTAGGGGAAGTCGGCGGCGCCGTCGCAGTCGTTGTCGAGCCCGTCGCCGCAGATCTCGGTGATCGGCGACTGCTCGGCGGCGCAGAGCTCCGCGCCGCTCTGGCACAGCGTCGTTCCAGCGGCACAGATCCCGGGATCGCCCGTCGAGCAGCTCTGGGGGCCGAAGTCCTCATCCACGGCACCGTCGCAGTCGTCGTCGAGGCCGTTGCAGACCGTGTCGTCCACTGCCGGCGTCCCCGACTCGCAGCTGTCGACCAGGGTTCCCGCCAGGCACTCCAGGGCTCCAGTCGCTGCGCAGGCTCCGACGCCACAGCTGGTCTGGGGGACGAGGTAATCCTCGTCGGTGCTCCCGTCGCAGTCGTCGTCGAGGCCGTTGCAGACGGCGTCGTTCGCTGCCGGTGCCCCCGGCTGGCAGCTGTCGATCAGCGCTCCGGCCACGGACGACGTCGAGCCGACGGCGCCGCAGGCCCCGACGCCGCACTCCGTCCCCTGGGAGACGAACTCCTCGTCCACACCACCGTCGCAATCGTCGTCGAGGCCGTTGCAGACCGCGTCGTTCGCGGCGGGCACCCCTGCCTCGCAGCTGTCG
>JBDLIK010000619.1:0-2817 GCA_039714895.1 Myxococcota bacterium
ACGTCGAGAGCCTGTAGATGCCCGAGGTCGAGGCCAGGGCCGATGCGGCCCTGCTCGCGGGGCCGTCCCACCCCATCGCGCTCGTGGCCCTGGGCTTGCTCGTGGTGAACGATCACGTGCTCAAGCACACCTGGCAGCACCCGCTGACCGGCAAGCTGTCCGACGCCGCCTTCTTGATCGTGGCCCCGGTGGCGCTCGGCTGCGTGGCAGGCCTGCTCCTCTATCCCTACACGATCCCCCTCTCGATCCACCTCTATACGGATCTGCCGGCGGCCTTCTTCGTGGTGCTCGGCTTCTGGCTCTATGGGCGACAGCACGCCGGAGCGAGTGCACTTGCCTTCGCACTGGCGATCGCGACCCGCCAGTACATGGTCACGTTCCCGCTGGCGCTGGCGGCCGCGGAGCTCGCCCCCAGCGTGTTCCAGCGGGCGGGACGTCCCCCCGCGCGCGCGCTGCTGTTGCTGCTGGCGGCGGCCAGCATCGCGGCCTGGGCGTTCTTCTTCGAGGGGCTGGCGCCATCTCCGGGCCTCGACGAGTGGCCCCGTCACGTGATCTCCCTGGCGGGGCTCGTGCCGGGCTACGGCCTGCACCTGCTGACCTGCGTGGGGGCGTTCTTCGTCGTGCCCGAGTGGCTGCTGCTGCGCCGTTCGGGACGGCTCACGGACCTCTTCAGCTCACGGAACCTGCTGCTGGGGGCGGGGGTCTCCCTGGCCTTCCTCTTCTTCCAGCGGCTCTCGCCGGACGTGGAGCTCGGGGCGCTCAATCGCGTCTCGCTGCTGGTGCTGCCCCCGGAGATGCTGGGAGCGTGGAGTCTGGCGATCCGGCAGACGCTCTTCGCGGGCCTGGCCTGGCTGGCCTGCGTGCGCTTCGCGCGCTTCGACCTCGTCTTCTGGATGCTGCTGGCGAACGTGCTGTTGATGTTCGCGGCCCACAAGGGCTGGGAGAAGTATCACCTTCCGGTGATCGCCTCACTCTGGCTGCTCCGTTCCCTTCGTGACCTCGAGCGCCCTCTGGATCTGTGGTCCGTGCGTGACCCTCGGGAAGGGAAGGGGGAAAACGGGTGAGGAGCAGCGCTGCGTCCCGACCGGGTGCCATTGCGGCGAGCCTCGGCATGGTCTTCGTCCTGCTGTTCCTCGCGGAGAACCTTCTCGACGGCTTCGAGTTCTTCCGGGAGCTCGGCTACCAGCTGACCCGCCGGGACGTCACCACACCCCGCTTCAACGCCTCGGTCTACGCCGGCGCCTATCTGCTGGGGTTGGCCGGCCTCGCCGTGCTCTACGGACATGCCTGGCGCGGACTGCGCCTCGTGGCCTACGTCCTCAGTGTCGCGACGCTCACGACCTTCCTCGGGTTCGGGGCGGTGAACGGCTACGGGTTCACCTACCACGAGGCATCTCTGGTCTGGTCCGAGACCAGCTTCGTCGGCGATGCGCTCACCTTCTTCCTGGGGAGCTACTGGCTTCCGCTGGTCCTCGCCGTCTCCGGGGCCGTACTCTTCGAGCGCTTCGTGGTGCCGCGGCTGACCACGACTCGCTCGCTGCTACTCCTGCTGGTTCCTCTGGTGGCCGTGCCCGTCAACGCCGTGCTCCTGCAGCGGACGCACTCGAAGGTCTATCAGCTTCCCATCCCCTACCGCATTCCGATGCTCCTCCACTACGCCTACCGCTTCCGCACCCTCCACCTGGCGCCCCGTGATGCGCCCTACCTCGACGTATCCGGCCCGCCGCTCGCCGACCACATCGTGATGGTCGTAGACGAGAGCGTCCGCGGAGACCTGCTGGGGCTGAACGGAGCCCCCTACGACACCACCCCGCGACTCGCGGCGCTCTCCGGCGCGGTCTTCAACTACGGTGTCGCCTCGGCACTTTCCAACCTGAGCTCCACCTCGAACATCATGCTGCAGTCCGGGCTACGCCCGGACCAGGTGCCCGATCGAGAGCTGCGCAGCCTCAAGAACCCAAGCCTGTTCGCGTACATGCGTCACGCGGGCTTCGCCCCGTACTTCATCGATGGGCAGATCTACTCCGACAAGCCCACCAACTTCATGACCCGCTACGACCTGGACGAGCTGGCGGGCCGGTTCCAGGTCCGCCGCGAACACCCGGGGCTCCCGGAGCACCAGATGGATCTGGCCGCCCTCGAGCGCATCGCCGAGATCGTCGAGAGCCAGCCGCGCTCCTTCGTCTATCTGCTCAAGACCGGGGCGCACTTTCCCTACGAGGACAAATACCCCGACGAGGAGCGCGTCCACCGGCCGACGCTGCCCCTGGGCGCGGTGACGCCGGGCCGGGTGGAGACGCTCAACAGCTATCTGAACGCGCTGCGCTGGGCGGTGGACGCGTTCCTGATGCGGACCGTGGAGAGGCTGGAGGCGACCGGACGGAACGTACTGGTGGTCTACACGTCCGACCACGGCCAGAGTCTGCTCGAGCCGGGGCCGGACGGTCAGCCGTTTCGGGGCTTCCCGCACGCCACGCCCCTCGATCCTCCGGTCGAGCAGGCCCTGGTGCCGCTCATGCTGATCGCAGTGGGGGAGCGAGTGCGCGAGGCGCTGGCCCTTCGCTACCTCCCGGAGCTCACCGACCGTGTCAGCAGCTTCGAGATCTTTCCGACCCTGCTCGTGGCCGCGGGCTTCGACCCCGGGGAGGTGCGCGCGCGCTATCACACCTCCCTCTTCGATCCCGAGGCCCGGAGCGAGGCGCGCTTCTTCGTGTCCGGAAACCTCTTCGAGCAGGGCCGCCCCTACCAGAACCAGCTGGTGCGTCGGGTGAGCCGCGCCTACCGCAACCCCTTCGAGCCTCCCCTCCGAAGGGCCAC
>JBDLIK010000620.1:0-2814 GCA_039714895.1 Myxococcota bacterium
ACAGCGGATCCTCCACAGACAGCACCGCCGTGGATTCCACGGCTGAGCAGGACTTCGGCAGCATTCACATCGGCATTGGCAACATGGCGACACGCAACGCATACAAACTGACTCTGGGAGCGGCGGCTTTGCTTGGCCACAAAGCTGCACGCCGCACACGTCTGCGAGCTGTAGTTCGGGGCCACCTCGAACAACGTGGCCCCGGACCAGTCGCACTTGTAGCGCAGCATCTGGCAGAGGCGACCCCAGCCGACGTCGAGGATGGCCTTGTTCAAGCCCGCCTTGGCGCGGACGTGATTGCCCGGCGCTTCGCGTGTGCCCTTCGCACTGCGAGTCATGTTGCGAACCAGCAGCTTCTCCACAACGACGATTCTGTGGTTCTTGGCGTAGTCGTTGGAGACGTGGTGCAGGAAATGTTCGCGCTGCCGGCGAACTTTGCGATGCAACCGAGCCACCTTGGCTCGGGCTTTCTTCTGGTTTTCACTGCCCTTGCGACGGCGAGCGACGACACGTTGCGCGCGCGCGAGACGCTTGGCTTGTTTTCGCAGGAAGCGAGGGTTTTGGACCATGCGGCCGTCGGAGTCGGCAACCGCCACGGCAACGCCGCGATCCAAGGCAACCGGAGCCCCTGCCGGCGGAGCCGGTGCCTCGACCTCGCGTTCGCAGACAATCGAGACGAACCACTGGTCGTGCTCTCGCGTAATGGTGCAGGTCTTCGGCGTGCCCTCCAGGGCGCGGTGGAGCTTGACGGGAGTCCACCCCAGCTTGGGGAAGCGGAGGCGCGAACCCTCCGCATCAAGCCGCCAGACCTTGGGGTGGGGCTCACACAGCGGAGCCCAGTCGCGCCCCTTGCGTTTCCAGCGCGGCTGCCGGGCGAGTTTGCGAAAGCAGCGCTGCCAGGACTTGTCGAGTTCGACGAGAAGCTGTGCGCAGACATTGCGGGGGACATCGGCGAGCCAGTCGAGTTCTTCACGGATCCCCTTGAGCTCGTTGATCTGAGCGAAGGCGGAGGGGTATCGTCGTTCTCGCCGTTCGCGGGCGAGCCCCGTGAGCCGCTGTTCGTGCGCAAGGTTCCACAGAAAGCGCAGCGCGCCTTGCCACGATTCGAGTCGAGAGACTTGCTCGGGGGTCGGATAGATCCGATACCGAAATCCCTGGCGACGCTTCACGGATGCAACGTATCAGGGGTCTCTGACATCTTTGGCCTATGTCTCCAGAACCCAACTTCCGCCGAGGGCGTCACGTCCTCTCAAGGCTCAATGCTTAGCAAAGACACGGTTGGTGACAGGGCGTGAACGGTTTCGGCTGTCTCCGACGCGGCCGATTCGTTGCATCACAGCCTGGAAACGTCCGACGGCTGGGCGTTGAACGCCTTCACGAAGAGCCCCGCGCACGTCGAACACATCCACATCAGGTAGGGAGCGAGCCTGTCGCCGTGGTACCGGCTCTTCACGCGCTGCGAAGCCTCCTCTTTGCAGCCCGGGAAGTTGTGGCACCTCACTTCTTCAGCCTCGCGACCTCGCGCTCGAGGTACCAGATCGCCTTTTCCAGGTCGAGCACACGGGTATTGTCCCCCTTGTGGCCGGCGCGCGCGATGTATTTGAGCGCGTTGCCGTCGCAGAACCCGAGTCCCCAGGCCTCGATCACGTTGATCGGCTCGATGGAACTGCGATTGTAGTGCGCTGGGTGGTTCACTTCGTCGTCGATCTTGAGCGTGGGCACGGTTTTGGCCTCCTGGTCTTCGATGGATAGGGCTCGCTGGCTGCTGATCACCGTCGGTTTTCTCGCGTGTCGGCCTCGTACCTTCACGTCGAGCTCGCCCGCCAGCGCCCGCGCCAGTAGAAACCGTCTTCGTCGGGGTTCGGCCGGCGCACTCGGCCGGCGGACGCGGCCTCCTGGGCGAGCTCGGTGCGCAAGCAGCCGCACGATCGGCTCTTGCGAGCCACAAGAGCGCGTTCGCGCACCTCTCGCTCAGTTCCGCACTCGCATTTACAGAGCCAAAGCGTGTTCCGAGCCCTGCTCGGTGCCCGTTTGACCACGGTCCACCGCTCGAAAACGTCTCCGGGGATGATCAGGAGGGGGAGATCGGGGCTTGATCGGGTCACTTCGCAACGCCTCCCCTTCCAGGTCGGGTCACCTGTGAGGTGTTTTGGGTCACCTGAGAGGTGTCCGGGTCACTTCCGGGGTGACTCGCACCCCTAGATCGGGTCATTTCCACCCCGATCGCCAGGTCCCACGCCAGTAAAAGCGGTCAGGGACCCGCTCGGGCGGGTCGTTTTGGGCCTCACGCGGGCCCGAGGGCATGTTCTCGGCCCGAAAACACCCGCACGACTGGCTCAAACCGCTAAGTAGGGCGTGCTGGAACACCTCGGATCGGGTCCCACAGTCGCAGATGCAGGCCCATCTAGGCTGCCTAAGTCGTTGATCTAGCTTGCGTTCCAGGGTCCATCTGCCGAAACGCTCCCCAGCCTGCACGTCAACCTGTTGAAATTGTTCATGAATCTTCATGTTGCACACTAAATGCTGATTTAGACCCACCGTAGCACGGCACCCTGTCAGACCTTCCTGGATGGGCGTGGTGGGGCGCTGGTGAGATCCTCTGAGGATCTCGGGATCCTCTGAGGATCTCGAATCCAGCGCCGCCAGCGCTCGTTGGCGGCGGTCCTTGCCGTTTCCTCCATAAAGGAGCGGCAACTCTACATTATCGAGAGCCGTGCTGCGAGGCAGCAGGTTGAAGCTCTGAAATACAAAGCCCAGGCGTTTGTTACGAATTTGGGCCAGTTGGTCGTCATTCAATTGGCTCACCTCCACCCC